>DASUVL010000679.1:0-4916 GCA_036379015.1 Niastella sp. | reverse complement strand
TTGCAGCGATTCACTAGAGTTTAAAAGCGGCGAGGGATTCAGGTATACGAATTCCGGTTATTTGATATTAGCAGCAGTCATTGAAATGATCACGCACAAGACTTATGGACAGGTATTGCATGAAAAGATCTTTCAACCGCTGAGAATGGATAAAAGCGGTTTTGGACTTGATTCCATCAACTCAAAGGGATATTGGTACGACAAGCCTGAGCCGGCTTATAAAATTAAAAATACTGCAGGAGCCGGAGGTATAGCTTCAACAACGCAAGACCTGTTGAAATGGGATGAAGCACTCTACACAGATCAACTGATTTCCCAGGAAAAAATAAAAGAATCATTTGAACCCAGAGCAGAATATACTGACTGGGATGCCTATTATGGGTATGGCTGGATGATTGACAGGAAGTTTTTCAGGCAATCGAAAGACCATAAGATCATCTATCATCCGGGAACCGATTTTGGATATTATTCTATGTTTGTAAGACAACCAGATAAAAACAATCTGATCATTTTACTTAACAACAGCGGAGACTTTCCGAGGTTTGATATGACTGATCTAATTCTGGAAGAGATAAATTGATTCATTTCCCATAGGTTTATTAAAAGAATTAAACAGATCAAGTGGTTGACCTTCGTTTGAGGTACTCCTCACTTTAACAGTATTTTTACAAGCCACCTATGCCGATAGACAAACAGGAATCGTTACATTTACGATGATAATACCCATAAATACTTACCGCATTGTACAATAGAGGCATGATCGTGCCTTCAAATCAATTTTATGGATATTGGTATCGGTAAGCAACGACATTTCCCCGCAGTGGCCATTTCGGCCGTATTATTCCTGCTTTGTATTTTCCTGGGTCAGTTTTGGGTCACTAAGCAGTTTCCTGCTGTGTCAGGGCTCGTTCAAATAAAACCGAGCCTCGTTTTCATGGATATTCCCATCACTGCCCCGTTCACCATCGATCTGATGTTGGTAACGGGCTTATTCCTCCTTATTTATCCGGTTGTGATCTTATTGTATCCTTCCCGGCCGGGAATACCATCCTGGCGGCAGGCCATACTAAGAGCACGAAATGCTTTTGTGGGATTGTTTGCTTTATTGTTTTGTATGTTGGCCGGCGGATATATTTATTACCTGGTGAAGGATCAACTTACCATGCAGGTACGAAATGGAATAGACGCTATTGGTATCAATGCGGATATTCATCTTCCCTACCCCGGTTTTGAGAACATTCCTTTACGGGGAAGTTTGGTATTATTTGTTTGCTTTATTATTGGCTTAATAATATGCATAAGGAAAATAAGAAAGGAACCAGGTATGCAGACAGGACGGTTGACGCGCGAACAACGCATGACACCGTACGAACGGATGATAGAGGAAAAACGGATGGGCCTGCCAGCCGGGAAAAATGGGTACAACGCAGATAAAAGCT
The DNA here is from genome assembly GCA_036379015.1 of Niastella sp. GTDB lineage: Bacteria > Bacteroidota > Bacteroidia > Chitinophagales > Chitinophagaceae > Niastella. The sequence goes on along the minus strand of DASUVL010000679.1, from coordinate 3,477 downwards.
GGCAACCGGTATACCCAAAGATCGTAACAAGCCGGCCTGTCAGCAATGACCACCCGCAAGTGTGCTATCATCAACCTGTTTTTACTTTCACCCCGGTGCCAGTCAGGTATATGCCGATGTAAAGGTTCTCTAGTTGTTAGATTCCTGCAGGATCAAAACAAATACACAGTTGCAGTTTGTGAACCAATAGAATAATACGCCAAAGCCATATTGCAAATGTGCCACGTTTTCAAAACGTGGCACATTTGCAAAACTGAATGTAGTCTCTTTGCTATTTTATTTTTGAATAATTACTTTTTTCCGGCTGGTGCTTACGCCATTGAAAATTTCAATGATATAAACACCCGGATGCATATCAGCGACATTCACTTCCTCCTGATACTGCATATTACTATACTCCTGCTTTTTTACCAACCGCCCTGCTAGATTGGGACCCCTGGTTAGTCCGGTTATATTGACTGTAGGCGTATGCTGGCCGCTGTTGATCCGAAGCCGCCCAGCATGCACTGTCCATGTCACATCCGTATTGGCAGGCAAGTTTGATATCGTATAAGTTGCGGTACTGCAAAATGATTCCGGACCAGTCATGGCAATACCTGTAGCTCCCAACAGTGCCCTGTAGGCATTGATCCTTCCATATCCCATTTCATTGTTCCAGGTCCCGTTTGCCTTACCTGCTACAGTGGTATATGAATATCCGCCAACCTTATCGGTTGTTGATTCCAGCAACTGACGGGCCTGTAAACCTGTTAAAGTAGCATTAGCCGACAATAACAGGGCGACGGTAGCTGCCACATGTGGCGTTGCTGAAGAAGTTCCGTTAAAGTTGGCAAAATAGTCACCACTGGTATTATAACCATTTGACCCCTGCAGGTCTGTTGTATAGATTTTTACCCCGGATGCTACTACATCAAGGCCGGTACCATAGTTACTACCCCACCCGGTTTCGCCGTCGCACGACGAGGGTGATTTTCGTTGATCACATGGGCTAGATGCTCCCACGGCAATAACAGCAGGAACTGATGCCGGAAAACTAATAGTAGAAACGTTGAGAAAAGTATACAGTCGATTTATTTTTTATATAACAGCAGCGTCTCACAAAGATTGGTCACATTTGACAACATAGGTCTTGTACTTTGCATCGCTGACCTTGTCATCTTCTTTCAAAAAGACTTTAAAGGCATGAGCCCCAAAAAATATTTGTAATAAATCAGGAGTCGTCTTTACTAAGATATCAAAATGAATTCAAACATATGAAAAAGACACTCCTATTACAGATTTTAGTAATTGTTTTCCTTTCAAGCGTGCGCATTTCAGTTCATGCCCAAAATACAAGTAGTCCTGCTTTTCAGGTAAAGGTAACAGGAAAAGGGCAGCCAATGCTATTTGTTCCAGGTGCTACCTGCCGTGGGGATGAATGGCAGGAGACAGTTGCTCATTACGCTAAAAAATATCAATGCCATGTTTTTACTTTTGCGGGTTACGCGGGCGTTCCTTCATTAGCAGAAGGCCCTTACCTGGAAACCTTTAAATCATCTTTGATCGCTTATATTAAAAACAACAACTTAAATCATGTAGTACTGGTTGGTCATTCCATTGGCGGATTTCTATCGCTTTGGATAGCTTCAGAATTAGATGATCGACTGGAAAAATTAATTGTAGTAGATGCTTTGCCTTTCTATGCAGGGGTAATGAATCCCAATGCCCAAAGTGGGTTCAACAAGGCGCAGGCCGAATCTATGCTGGCGATTTATAATAAGCAGAATGATCAACAATTGAAGGCATACCAATTGGAAGTTACCCGCACACTTTGTGCAGATTCAACCAGGTGGAACATGATTGCTGAATGGGGTGCTAAATCCGATAGAAAGACAATGGCTTACTCTATGAGTGAAATGATGGGTAATGATCTGCGTGAGGAAATTGGGGCTATCAAAGTGCCGGTATTGGTTTTAGCGGCATATAAGCCTTTGGAGCAATATCCGCAGTTTACAAGGGAATATGTTGAGGCTACCTTTAAAAAGCAGTATGACAAATGCAAAACGTGCGTTATTCATGTTAGTTTATCCGCAAAACATTTCCTTATGTATGACTCTCCTGAATGGTTTTTAGAAGAAATTGATAATTTTACCAAGGCCTTATAAACACCAGTCAGCCGTGCAAAATAACAACCAACAACAGGAGGCTTACTTTAATGAACTGGTGAAAGCCAATCACGCAAGCATATATCGCATTTGCAGGGCATATCTTTATGAAGCAGCTCATGCAGATGATCTCTATCAGGAAATCCTTTACCAGATATGGACAAGTATACAAAGCTTTAAGGAGCAGTCAAAGGTAAGTACCTGGATATACCGGATAGCAGTGAACACCGCCATCAATTTTAACTTAAAAAACAAACGGCACCAGCACCAGCCTATGCCCGATTCTTTCGCAATGCCTTACGAGGAGACCCTGCCCGAAAAACAGGAACAGGAGGCAATGTTGAATAAACTACGCTATTGCATCAACCAGTTGGAAACACAGGACCGCCTGATCATCTCACTTGTACTGGAAAACAAGAGTTATAAGGAGATTGCAGAGATCACAGGTATTAGTATGACTAATACAGGTGTGAAAATTAGCCGGATTAAAGCCCGTTTATTTCATTTAATGGAAAACTTAAAACAATGAACAGTTTCGAAGACATTCAGAAAAATTGGCTCTCGCAGCCGGTAAACGACATGGTGACGCCATCAGAAATACAATTCGTACAAAATAAATGGCAGCAACATCAGCGTAAAGTATTATTTGCCAACCTGGCGATGAGTATTGCCTTTCTGGCAGCACTGATAATTGTAGGATGGGTCTATTTTGCTTTCCGTCATCAATACGGATGGCCATTTGATGTAAGTATCGCTGCAGTCTATTGCCTCTTAATAATATTTCTCATTGTCGCCTGGAGAAGCTATGGCTTTAAAAAGGAAAACCTGGAAGTATCGAGTGCTGACTTTATCGACTACCAGATCTGCAAGTTGGAATGGCAGCGAAAAATTCTGTCCACTTATGTATGGATTTACAGTGTGCTTTTATGGTTTGCTTTAAGCTTTTATGTAGTGGAGGTCACGAGTAGGGCGTCGATTTTATTTACATTGACTGCTTTAGGAATCACTACAGGTTATTTAATAGGTATTACACTATGGTCCTGGTTTCGCAAAAATAAAAAACGACTTCAACAGATTGATGAGATCATAAATGATCTGAAGCAATTACATGATGCGCTGAACTAACAACAAAAGCCCTAAATTCAACGATTTGAAAGGTTCTATTTTTTCGTCGGGGTGATTGGACAAATTTCGAACCTGCTAATACAGGATTTAAAGGTATTAGGAACATTTACAAACCTCAATAGAGGATTAATAAGAATGGAGAGTAGCTCTTAATTCAGAATGACAAAATGTTAAATTAAAATTTAACAGCCTGAAAAACAAATCTTTT
>DASUVL010000678.1:0-2518 GCA_036379015.1 Niastella sp. | reverse complement strand
CAGTTTAATAAATCCATGTTTTTCCATCGTTTCCTGTAACAATTTCCTGTGCTGCAGAACAGCCGGCGGCAAATTGGTAAAACTATGATGGGCCGAATCGCTGAAATTGTCAAACCCGGTCCCCATATCCAGCTCGCGTTGGTTTTTTAGCTCAATAATGGTTAGATCTACTGCCAGGCCGCGATTATGTCCCGAGCCTTTACCGGGATTCGCCACATATCTTTCATCCCCGATCAATTCCCAAAAGCTAACCGTAACGGCATAAGGTCGATACGCATCAAAAATTTTCAATCCATATCCCTGACGCTGAAGTTCCTGTTGAACAGCCGCCAGTGCCCGGGCTGCCGGCAGGCGCAAAAAGGTGCATCGGGTGGGTGGGGTATACATGAGCCGGTGCATAAAATTATTGGTGGTTGCATAGCGCAGATCATATACGATGCCCGGGATCATTTTTCGCAACTCTACCATTTTTTTGGCAGAATCCTTGCCTATAGATGATTGATATTCAGTTGCTTTATTAATTACCGGCACCCCGTATTGGCTAACACTTGTTTCCTGGGCCATGGCCAGGTGTACGTGGAAAAAAAACAGGAATGCCATTACGGAAATACAGCGGGTAAACACTATTTTGTATAACATTGTAACCGGTTTAAAGGCAGGTTAGTAAGTGAAAAGATACAAACTTTTATACCGGATAACCAGGATCAATAATCATGAAAAAATGCATTAATTCGGGCATTCTCCATTGGGGTCTGTTAATTGTAGTGTTAAGTTGCCTTGCCTGCCATGGACGTGGAAAAGCTACAGTTAAGCCTCCAGAGAAACCCAAAGAAAAAGACATTGTAGAACAACCCGAAGCGCTGAACGTACGCATAGGGCGAAATTTACAATCGGCGCTCGAATTTATCCTGGCCAGCAATGGGGTGTTAAACGATTCAATTACACTGGCAAAAGACTCTCTCGTTAACGACATATATCAAAAAAGGAATTATGAGACAGTATGGTGCAGCCAGGAAAAATGGCTGCCGTTAAGCGATTCCCTGTTTGAATTTATAGGTCATGCTAAGGAATATGGCTTGTTTCCGGCTGATTATCATTACCGGATATTAAAAAATATCCGCACCCAAACTACAGAAGATACGCTGGGGCAAAAAGATGCTGCCTTATGGTCGCGCGGCGAACTGTTATTGACCGATGCATTTTTCAGGATGTGCTACGATCTGCGCAAAGGCCGCCTGCCCAATGACAGCGTTACGTTGCGAAAAGATACCATGACCACTCGTTCGTTTCTGAACCTTTTTGACACGCTGCAACAGGTAGGGGACGTAGCAGGTTTAATGCATGCCCTGGAGCCAAAACATGATGGTTATGATTCATTAAAAAGCGGACTAAAAACATTGTTGAGATCAATAGAACCACTTAAGCGCTATACATATATCCCTTATCCTGTGCAAAATTCTGCGGAATACTATAACAATCTGTGGCAACGGCTGTTTGAAGAAGGGATGGTCGCATCGCCCAGGGGAAATATGGATACCGCTGCATTAAAAAGGGTTATCAGCAGGTACCAGAAAATGAAAGGATTGACGGAAACGGGGAAGTTGAATGCTAATACGGCGAACAGTTTGAACAATACGAATTGGGAAAAATTTAAACGCATAGCCATTACCCTGGATCGATATAAGCTGTTACCCGATTCAATGCCAGCCACTTACATCTGGGTAAACATTCCGTCTTATAGTATGCGGATTGTTGATTCAGGTACTGTAGCACTGGAATCGAGCGTTATAGTGGGGCAACCTAAAACAAGGACCCCGTTGCTGACGTCGAATGTGGCCAATTTCATTACGTATCCGCAATGGACGGTCCCTTTTAGCATCATTTTTGGTGAAATGATGCCTAAAATTCTGGCAAGCACTGATTATTTGAGAAAACAGAACCTGATGGTGGTTGATAAGAACGACAGCGTGATGAATCCGGACAGCCTGAATTGGCGGAAATACACCAAGAATAACTTCCCATATCTGATAAAACAGCGGCAGGGAGATGATAATTCGTTGGGGGTATTGAAGTTCAATTTTGCCAATAAATACATGGTTTATTTGCACGATACCAATGCCCGGTGGCTGTTTTCGAAGGAAAACCGGGCGTTAAGCCATGGTTGTGTGCGCATTAAGGAATTTATGAAATTGGCCGATTTTTTGGTGCGTAATGATACCCTGCGCTTTCCGCCCGATACCCTGCGGAGTTGGATCTCAAGGAGAGAAAAGCATGTGGTGTCGGGGTTTCCGAGAGTGCCCATTTTTATCCGGTATTTTACCTGTGAGGCAAAGAATGGAAGTATTAAATTTTATAATGATGTATATGGGGAGGACCGGATTCTGTGTTATCGGTATTTTGACAACAAGCCCCTTTAAAGTTCTAAACTATGAAAAGAAAGTTATTGGTTTTATCAGTCCTGATGTGTGCCTTTTTTGCAACGATGGCACAAAAGAAGATCGACAGTGTGGCATTGAAT
>DASUVL010000677.1:0-14045 GCA_036379015.1 Niastella sp. | reverse complement strand
CAACAACAAATACATGTGGCAAAGAACAGCAGCTTTACGCGCACGTTTGAATACGACAACAACAATAACACGAATAACCAGCTCACAAAAACGGCTATCAGCGGCGACGATTACAACTATACCTACGATGCACATGGCAATATGTTTGGACTGGAAACCGTGATCAATGAAGTGTGGGATTTTAACGATCAGTTTAAACAGGCGTCACTTACCGGCGGCGGAACGGTATACTATGTGTATGATGGCCATGGCGAACGGGTAAGAAAAGTAGTAGAACGGCAGAACGGCATGGTGCAGGAAAGAATATACCTCGGCGGTATCGAGATCTACCGGGAGAAGAACAATGCAGGCACTCTTACGCTTGAACGCGAAACCCTGCATGTGATGGACGAGCAAAAACGCATCGCCATGATTGATACCCCGGTGATAAAACCGGCAGGCAGCAATGAATCAGAACTTGTCCGGTATCAATACAGCAACCACCTTGCATCATCAGCTCTTGAACTGGATGAAGCAGCGCAAGTGATCTCTTACGAAGAATATTTTCCATATGGTACTACTTCATTTTCTACCATCGACAATACCCGGGAAGTAGCCGCTAAACGCTACCGGTATACAGCAAAAGAAAGGGATGATGAAAGCGGGTTGAATTATCACGGCGCCCGGTATTATGCCCCGTGGCTTTGCCGGTGGACAGCCGTAGAACCGCTGCTGATAACGGATGCCAAAGCGCCTGTAGGAAAACTCGCTTACGGATATTGTTCCAACAACCCGGTTAACCGCATTGATCCCGATGGTAAAAGGGACTTTTATAATAGTGAAGGAGAATTTGTAGGTGAAGATGGCAACAGAAAGGACAATAACTTAACCATTCTGTTGAACAATGCCGATGTAGAAAAAGTAGAAGATAATTATAAAGGTTCCGGTACCAGGAAATTCTTTAACGCAACTTTTTACCCGGCCATAGGATTAGTGGGTGGCGGCCTGGTTGGTGGATTGATCGGTGGACTGGCCGGTAAGTGGGAAGGAAAAAATATTGGCTATGGCATTTTAGCCGGAGCGGCCATTGGCCTGCTCGCAGGTATACTAACCAGGGTATTTGGGCACAAAGATGTGTTCTATAAAAAAGACACTACAAAACTGAGTGAATTAACGGGTAAAAAACTGGAATTACCTGAAGCCAGTGTAAGAAGAGCTATAGGTACGGCGCTGGACCGGTCGAACGCACCTACGGGTACCCGTACTGATCCGGATCCCAAGCACAATTTCGTGGCTGATACCCAGGGCGGTTTTCACGAAGAAGGCGGAGAATGGGGCAAGGACCCCGCAGGTAATACGGTGATATTACCGGCTTTACCCGGATCGTTTGCTGATCCTTCGCAAGTAAACCAGGCCACCGTGATCGTTAACAATTTTGAACCAGGCGCAAACCCAAGCGGCGTTAACATTACTATTGAAGGCGAGTATCATATACATCCCAAAGCCGAGATCAAAAAAACAACAGGTGGCACTACCAGCTCAACCCAGGGATCAGGACAGGTTATAGGCAGTACCGAAACAACGACCTACAATTTTAACCAGCCACCCAGCGACTTCGATGTCAACAACCAGCGGCCGAACCTGAAATTTCAAATTGTTGTAGGCGCCCGTGACGAAACAGTGTACTTCTTTGATTCAACCAGTACGCCACAAAAACCCTATGTCGCCAAACTTCCATTGAAGAAGTTCCTGGAAGGAGCACGCTAACTAAAAAATAACACAACATCTTTTACCATAAAAAAATCGTTTTACATGTTTCCCATACAGCCTCCCGTTAACACCAGCTCCAGCAAGGCAGCAATAGCCAATTTGCACGAGATCCTTGCGTTCCTCGGTATGAAACCGGCCGACGCCGAGGTCAAAGAAAAATTATACGGCGACAGCACCCGTAAGCTCATCCTCACATTACAGGAGCGAAATCAATTGAAAGAAACCGATGGTTTCGTTGGCACCATTACCGCTACCAAATTAAATGAACTGGTAAAGGATAAGAACGGTTTCACCAGTGATCATAAAATAAGTGGTCGCGTTTTCACCAGCGAAGGGGTACCTGTACCAACGGCTTTAATAACAGCATACGACAAGAGTTTGGCTGTTGATACAATATTGGGCGAAACGGTCGCCGATAAAGAAGGCAACTACAGCATCACCTACAACCAAATTCCCGGCGGCAAAGAAAACGCCGATCTTGAAGTTCAGGTGTTGAACAACCGCGATAGCAAAAAAGTGATCGGCCGCTCTGAGATCCGCTACAATGCCGGCGCCAACGAAGTGATCAACGTCATGGTGCTCTCGAACGACCTGCCACAGAATTCGGAATATGACCGGTTATTAAAAGACCTGCAACCGCATCTGGGTACTATTCCATTAAGCAGCCTCGAAGAAACAAAAGACAAACAACACATCACCTATCTCTCCAACAAAACCGGTTGGGAACCGAGAATAGTAGCCATGGCGGCACAGGCCAGCAAAATAGCTGCGCTCACAAAAGTGGAACCTGCGCATGTATATGCATTGTTCAGAACCGGTATTCCCGGCAACACCGCCGCGCTCACGGCATTGTCCCCTGCCGCGGTTGAAACCACCATTAAAAAAGCAGCAGAGAATAATATCATTGGCGCCAGTGGCAATGTGGGCTCCACCATCGATGCCTTAAAAACACAAACCACGCAATACCTGTTAAACACGGTACATGAAACGGCTGTTTCCAGCATGAGCACCATGCTTTCGATCCGCCTGAAACCCGAACAACAAAAAATATTTACCGAAGTATTACAGGAAGCCGATACCGATACCAAAAAATTCTGGTCAGCTTTAAAAGCAAAAGGTTTTGAGGATACCACCATTAAACAATTGCAACTCGATGGTAAGATGGGTTACCTCACCGGGCAAAATGCGCCGCTGATCAAAAAGGTATATGATAAATACCAGATAACGGCAGAAGAACATTTGGTGCAGCGTGGTTTGTATAAAGCGGCTGAATGGAAGAACATCATTGGCAACGATGTGCCAAAGGATGTTACCCTGGATGATTACGCTACCCACCTGGCCAATGAAATAAAGTTCAGCTATCCAACCGCGGTAGCCGCTGAAATGATCAATAACAAAGAGATCGTGATCAGCCAGAACGGCGCCCAGGAAGAAGCAGGACGTTTCTTTTCGGCCAATCAATCGAAAAAAATGATCGGCAAAGAACCGGTTAAAAAATGGGAAGGCTACAACACGTTGAGCAATGAAGCAAAGGCAGCCTCCAAAACCATGGAAAGGCTGTACCAGATGAGCCCTTCCGACGAATCGATGATCTCCTTATCAAAAGCCGGTTTCGATTCTGCCTACCAGGTAGCCTGGTATTCAAAAGAGGAATTTGTACAAAAATATGGCGGTCAGTTTCCCACTATAGCAGAAGCAGAACTTACCTACACAAAAGCCAGTGAAATAAACAGCACGGCCATTAACCTGGCTACTACCTATCTCACCAACCGGTCAATGCCCAATGTATATGCCATCACCGGTAAACTGCAAAAAGAAGCCAACAACGCCACCATAGCCAACCCTACCCTGGAGGAATTGTTTGGCAATATGGACTATTGCGCCTGCGATCATTGCAAATCGGTTTTGAGCCCGGCCGCGTACCTGGTTGAACTGTTGCAGTTCATTGACCTCGCTGCCGTGCCGCACGAGAAGCAGGACCCGCTTACTACCTTATTCAAACGCCGCCCCGATATCCAACACATACAACTCACCTGCGAGAACACCAATGTGGCCCTCCCCTACATTGACCTCGTGAATGAAATACTGGAACATTTTATCATCAATGGCAACCTGACCACCCTTACCGGGCACGATATAACCGAGGACACCAAACAAAGCGATCTGCTGGCAGAACCGCAGTTCGTAAGTGAGACCGCGTACGATGAATTGAAAAAGAAAGTATATCCGTACAATCTGCCTTTCCATCATTCCCTGGAATCGTTGCGGTTGTTGTTCACGTTATGGGATACCACCCTACCCGATGCATTGGGTGTTTTTTCAACGCCTTTGCCAGCCCGTAAAGAAATGCTGGACCTGAATGAAGATGAATATAAAACCCTTACCGATCGCACCTTCAAAGAACTGCCCGAATATTTTGGCGAGGCGCCCGGCACTACCATGGCACAATTGAACACCGCTATAGCCGCCGGTAAAAACTTCAGCCGGTGTATGAATATCAGTTATGAAGACCTGGTATCGCTGCTAAAAACAACATTCATCAATCCGGGTTTCGTACTGGTGCCCTTACTGCAAAAGTTAACTATTTCTTTACCTGATCTCCAGGCCTGGTACGACGGCACACTCTCCGACGCGCAACTGGATGCTAAAATACCTGCAACTATTGACCCCGCTGAGTATGGCGGTAATGTGAAACAATGGTTGCAAACCAACAAGCAACTGATCATGGGTTTGATCACGCTCACCGATGTAACCAGCGGCAGCAGCGAATGCAATTTCGCCTCCGTTGAGTTGCGCTATGCCTTACCCGACAACACCAAAAACCAACTGACCGCACTCTCCTATCACAAATTCCACCGGTTTATCAGGCTGTTGAAAAAAACGGGTTGGTCCATTGAAACCCTCGATTATGCCATAACCGTATTATTGCCCATCCCTTCGCAAAACATAGATGAAACCAACATCGACAGCACTTTTGTAACCCTGCTGAACCGGTTGGCTAATTTTAAAAAGGCAGCGCAATTGCTTTCATTGTCTGTCAAAAAATTACCCGAACTGTTATTGATCTGGGATACCACCATCGATCAATCGGTGCGCGAAGTACAGGCAGCGAAGTATTTCAAAATGAGCATCCCTGATATGCTCGACCTGGCGCAGATCACCGGTATTGATCCACTGGCTGCCGACCTCGAAACCGATGAGCCGTCGTTTGTGCAATGGCTGTCATTAACCGCCGCCCTAAAAAATGTGTCGCTCAAAACCATCGACCTTAATTATATCCTTCGTCATAAAGACCTGAGCAATAAATTAACGCCCACCGAGGCAATGCTGTTAAAGAACTGTAAACAGCTCAGGGATGTGTTAACCGTTATAGAAAAAGAAAACGGTATTGCCCCTGACAATGCAGATCTTTCCTTTGCAAAAAGTAAAATGGCGTTGGTATACGATGCGTCGGTGATAGAAGTGTTCTTTGGATTGCTCACCGGCACCAACACCTACTCCGTGCCGTTTAATACCATTGAAGAAGGACTGCCTGCAAAAATCACCAGCGCCAATGCCCGGATAGGTTTTGATCCATTCAAAAAAACGCTTACGTATACCGGCATATTAAGCGCTGCCGATCAAACGTCATTAGGCGGAGTGGCCGATACGCTGGTAATTGCAGATATGGGCATTATTACAACCCCGGCAGAGCTGACCACCTTTATAAACGACTTCAAAGCATCACTGCAACAACTGGCCACCGAAGGCGATACTGACCTGCTGGCATTTGGGGTTAACTATCCTGAATTAAAAACAATCTACGATGCAGTAAAAGCGGAAGCAGATCCTGCCAGTCAAACGAAAGTATTACTCAACAGTATTCTGCCCGAACTGATCGCCAAATTAAAGAACAATGGGCTGCGCCAATTGCTGGCCGCTTTGCTGAAAACAGACAATGAAACCATTGACGTATTAACAGCCAACAAGGAAACCGTACAATCAGTTGTAGATAATACAAAACCGGTACTGAACGATTTCTTGCTGCTCGAAGAACCCATTACTTTTGATACGAATCAAACTTATCGTTTCTACCTCGATGCACCTGCCACCGACGATTACCTGTTTTATGCAGCAGGACCACAAAACACAACCATTACACTGGTAGTGAATTCGCAGACTATTATTAATAATGCCGTTATAAGTATAACCGGTGAAGTAAAAAATAACCTGCCGCTCACATTGAGTACCGGCAACCTATATTACTGCGAGCTTACCATTGGTAGTTTGCCTGCCGCACAAAAAGTGCAATTGTTTTGGCGTACAAAAGGAATGGCCAAAACAGGTGTACCGGCAACCGCTATTTACCAGCAAAACAAAATAGAAGCAGCCAAAACATCATTTATCCGTTTACAAAAAGCCGTGTCGCTGCAACGGTTATTAAAACTCACGCCCCGCGAGCTGGGTTACTTCGCCTCAAAGAACAGCGAAACAAAAGATATACTAATTAACCTCGACACCAACGGCACCATCACCGCTTCGCAGGTGCATGACCAATGGAACAAGCTGAAACACATTGTGTATTTCGCAGGGGTGAAAAAAGAAAATGAACCGGAAGAAAACAACTGGGTGCAGATCCTCGAAGACCCTTCTGTAAAAACGCCGCAAAATGTATTGCTGCTGGAAGGCATAAACCTATGGCAGGAAGCCGATGTTACCGAAGTGCTTACGCATTTCGGGTTTAACCGGAGCGATCTGTCGAAGTTGAGTGTACTTAAAAAAGTAATGCAGGCCATGCAACTGGTAACATCCATTGGCTATCCCGCTGCACTAGTAAGGACCTGGATAACCGCCACGCCTTCGTATGCCCTCATCAACGGTATAAAGCAAACCATAAAAGACAACACTACCGAAGCCGTTTGGATGGAAACCATGCCTGCCGTAAGCGATCCACTTCGCAACAAGCTGCGCGATGCATTGGTAAGTTATATTCTGCATTATAAAAAACCATCGCCGGAAATAATAACGCCCGACAAGCTGTACGAATATTTCCTTATTGATGTGGAAATGGATGCATGTATGAAAACATCCCGCATCAGGCAGGCTTTATCAACCGTTCAGTTATTCATACAACGCTGTTTAATGAACCTGGAACCTGAAGTAGCGCCATCTTCCATTCGTGCCCAGCAATGGTTATGGATGAAACGGTACCGGGTTTGGGAAGCCAACCGCAAAGTATTCTTATACCCCGAAAACTGGCTGGAGCCGGAACTGCGGGATAACAAATCGTCGTTCTTCAAAGAACTGGAAGGCGAGCTGTTACAGGCAGAGATCACCGATGAATCGGCAGAACTGGCCTTCCTGAATTACCTGAAGAAACTCGATGATGTGGCCAGGCTCGAAATGGTGGGTATGTACCTCGAAGAAAATGAGCAGGGCAACCAGGACGACGACATTCTGCATGTGTTTGGCAGAACCAATGGCAACACCCGCCAGTATTATTACCGGCGTTATGAATATGGGTACTGGACACCCTGGGAAAAGATAACCATGAATATTGAAGGCGATTATATCTTCCCGGTGGTATGGAAGAAACGGTTATTCATTTTCTGGTTAAATACGTATGAAAAAGGTGGCAAGGCCGACACATCAGGCATTTCATCTACAACTACAGCTGGTAGCATACAGGTTGGCGATGCACTTCGTCCGCCCCTGCGCACCGTTAACATTACCATGAGCTGGGGAGAATATTATAAAGGCAAATGGACCTCACCGAAATCGAGCGAGCCAAGCGATCCGATGTTGCTGGAAGATATTGCCACCTTTAAACCGGCCAATTTCCTGTTGTATGCTAAAAAAGAAAAGCCGCAGAACAAATCGGAGCGGCTCATCTTCAACCTGCTGTATGTTGATAACAGTTATATCAAAGGCTGGAACATCACCTACACCAGCAAAAATGCGCCACCGGTCATTGAACCCGACAAAAGCAACGACGACCTGTTGCATAACGTGGCCATCTTCAACTATACGTTGTTCCGTTCCGCATACCAAACACCCGTTGAAAGCAGGTTGTACTACAACAGCCTGTTAACTACCGGTAAAGAATTAAAGAACGTGATCAACCAGCCCGCCAACGCCGCCTCATCGAGTATTACAGAAAACATACTGACCAAAAAAGATATCCTGTTCAATGGGTTCCGTATACTGCCGATGCGCCATAAGATGGAGAATCAATTTGAAGGATCATTTGTATATGCCGATGAACGAAGCACCTTCTTTGTACAGGCCGATGAAGAAGTATACACCCCGCTGCGTATATACGATGGCTATTACTTCCTGGATATGTACAGACCGGTTAAAACAATTGACAGATTACCAAAACTCATTCAGGAAACCATTGGCGGCTGGCCACCGGTACAAACCAGGCTCCCCGGTACAGAACAGGTTATCAACAACCCGTGGATCTGGAATGATAGAACGGTCATTAAGAACGATAACATCAATAAGGTAATGCCTGCCGAGAACACCTTTGTATTTGGCGATGCAGTGTTTAGCCCTGGCGGCAAAGTGCCCGATGCATTGGTTCAACAATATAAAAACAACAGCGCTAACCATTAATACCTGCAATCATGAAATACAAACAAAGTAATTTCCATACATCAGCCATAGAAAAAAGCCTCACCCAACAGGCGTACAAGGTGATCAAGTTCAGAAAGCCAAAGCGTAAAGTGGATTATAAATTCCATGTGCATTATCATCCCTATACCGATGAGCTTATTGAAAAACTGAACCGGGATGGACTGCCCGCCCTGCTCGATGTAAACTATCTCGGCGGTTTAACAGAAGACCTTACCAACTGGTACACGGTGCACCCCGCTGCATTACAGCCTTTTCCCAAAGAAGTAATAGATGTAAGCGACGACGGGCCCTATGCCATCTATAATTGGGAATTGTTCTTTCATGCGCCGCTAACCATTGCCGTTCACCTGAGCAAGAACCAGCGGTTTGCCGAAGCGCAAAAATGGTTTCACTTTATATTCGATCCTACCAGCAACGATAAAACGATCCCCTCGCCGCAACGTTTCTGGAAATTCTTACGCTTCCGCCAGGAAACAAAAACCGAGTTCATTCAGGAAATGCTCACGGAGCTGGCGAAAGGTGAAGACAGCGAACTAAAGGCCCGGATGGAAAAAAGCATTCAGGCCTGGCGCGACAAACCCTTTCAACCGCATGTGATTGCCAGGGGGCGTTACCTCGCTTATCAGTTGAATGTGGTCATGAAATACCTCGATAACCTGATTGCCTGGGGCGACAGCCTCTTCCGCCAGGATACCATGGAAACGCTCAACGAAGCCACACAGGTGTATGTACTGGCAGCTAACATCCTTGGCGTGAAACCGCAAAAAGTGCCCCCCCGCGGTAAAAAAACACCCAAAACTTTCAAGCAGTTAAAAGATGCCGGCATTGATGCCTTTGGTAATGCCCTGGTAGAACTGGAAAATGATTTTCCTTTTAACGTATCACCCACATCAACCAACCAGGCAGAAGAAGGGGGCACCGCCACGGTATTTGGCATTGGCCGCTCCCTGTACTTCTGCATTCCGCAAAACGATCAGCTGCTCGCCTATTGGGATACCGTAGCCGACCGCTTATTCAAGTTGCGGCATTGTATGAATATAGAAGGTGTGGTACGGCAGTTACCATTATTCGATCCGCCGATAGACCCAGGCATGCTGGTAAAAGCAGCCGCAGCCGGTATCGACCTTGGCAGCATTATTAATAATATCAACCAACCCATTTCAACCATACGCAGTCCGTTGTTGCTGCAAAAAGCGCTGGAGTTATGTAACGAAGTAAGATCTATGGGCAACGCTTTACTGTCGGCCCTGGAAAAAGGTGATGCGGAACACATTTCATTATTACGCCAGCAGCATGAAATGGCCATGCTCACCCTGGTAAAGGATATTAAATTCCTGCAATGGAAAGAAAGCGAAGCCGCTACTGAATCGTTGCTCAGCAGCAGGAACACGGCTTATGAACGCTTCCGGCATTATAAACTCATACTTGGTTCAAAAGAAGGTGATATCAGTAAACTGAAAGTAATAGACCTGGCACGCAAAGAGCTGACCGAAGAAACATTTGATGAAGTATATCAGCAGTTCGTGGCAGACTATGCCGCTCCTATTGCCAGTGAGGCTTACCGTAAGGAAACATCCGTTGGTGGTTTGATGGAGTTTGCCGGCAATGTGGTAACCGGCATCTTTGGCGGTGAGCTGGGTAAAACATTACCGTTGAACAAAAATGAAAATGCCGAACTGAACATTTTCTTACCCTCTTCCGATACCTTCAATACCCTGTCCATGGGTTTAAAAGTGGCTGCGCCGATCCTCGGATTGATTCCGCAATTCAATGTACATGGCACGCCGCTGGGCGTAGGTGGCGCCGCCGAGTTTGGCGGTATTGAATTAAAAGCCGCCGCAGAAGCCGCTTCAGAAATTGCACAGAAAGTAGCAGCCTCTTTTGCCTCCAGTGCCGAACGAGCTTCCAAGATGGCCGGTTATTATCGCCGCGCAGAAGATTATGTAATACAGGCCAATGTAGCAACCAGCGAATTAATGCAATATGGCCGGCAGATCGTTGGTTCATTGATCAGGGAGCAGATCACCAAAAAAGAATATGAAAATCACCTGGTGCAAATTGAACAGTCCATCGCGGTTGACACCTATATGCGCGAGAAATTCACCAGCGAAGAATTGTACCTGTGGATGCAGGGCGAAATTTCAAAAATATATTACGACTGCTACAAATTCGCGTATGACATGGCCAAACGCACCGAGCAAACGATGAAGTATGAATTGATGCGCAAGGAATTTGACGACCTGAACCTGATCAAATTTGGTTATTGGGATGGCGGCCGTAAAGGATTGCTTTCCGGTGAAGCGCTGTACCTCGATCTGAAACGATTGGAGATGGCGTATCACGAGCACAACCTGCGCGAGTATGAAATGACAAAACATATTTCCCTGCACCGGCTCGATCCTATGTCGTTGCTGAAATTAAAAGCAACCGGCAGTTGTGAAATAGCCATTCCCGAATGGTTGTATGACCTCGACAGTCCGGGCCAGTATATGCGCCGCATAAAGACCGTGTCTGTTTCTATTCCCTGCATTACAGGTCCTTACACCGGCGTGCATTGCAAGTTGTCGTTGTTACGCAGCAGTATCAGAACTTCTTCCCTGAAAGGAGATGGTTACCCACGCACAGGCGATGAAGACGATCGCTTCCGCGATTTTGCAGGAACTATACAATCCATCGTTACCAGCAATGCGCAAAACGACAGCGGTCTGTTTGAAACCAACATGCGTGATGAACGGTACCTGCCGTTCGAAGGCGCCGGGGCTATCAGCCGCTGGCGGCTGGAGATCCCCAACGATATTCCGCAGTTTGATATGGAAAGTATCACCGATGTTATTCTGCATATACGATACACCTGCCGCGAAGCCGGCCATTTAAAACCAGATGCAGTAACCTATGTGAAGGAAGATGTATTACAGGTACAGGACAATCTGCTGCAGTTGTTTAGCATTAATTATGATTTTACCAATGCCTGGCATTCGTTTACAACAGCGGCCAACGATCCACAACGGGTATTAAATATTAAAATAGATAAGAACCATTTCCCCTACTGGACAAAAACACTGGGCATGGAAGACGGCTTAACTGCCACCTTCAGTTGTATTGACTGGAAGAAGAAAAGACTTACCCTGGCTACAAAAACCATCGCGTTCCAGGGTGATGCGGAGAATGGCTGGACGCTGCAGATCAACAATACCAACGCCGAGATCTTTGCTTTCTTAAAGAAGAACATGGCGAATAAGGTGTATTTGTCGGTATCGTATGCGGCGTTAGCGTGATGGGGAATACAGCTGCAAGCTGCAAGCTTCAAGCTGCACGCTTCACGCCGAAAGCAAATACGGCTTGCATTTCCCTGGAACATGGAACCTGAAACTGGAAACCGGCATATAACCTTAAACCCGTGCCCCTTCAACATGTCTTTAACAACCGGTGCGTAGCAGTGCCGGTTGTTAACTTTAAAATACGTGAAAAACACGCCTTTTTAATCTCCCTAATTAGCGTAATATAGAATTTTATTTAGCGCTCTCCTATCCAGCCCCATTCATAGTTTGATTCCCGCCTACCTGCCGAAAACGCCATTTAGTAAACTCAAAAATTGTATTGATATGGCCAAAGCAAAAAATACTCCACCCTCCAGTACAGCTGTGGTACACACCAATCAAATAATTACAACCGACGTAATTACAACCGAAGTAACTACCCGCCCTACCAGTTACATCCCCATTACAAAAAGCCGGAACGCCACCGGTGATACAAAGCTCAGGCCCATGGACCCCAAGCTGCAACAGGCTGTACTGCTACAGCGCAGCGGTATCCGTAAATCGCCTACCAGTTCTACCAGTGAAGATGAACTGGCTGTTATTGCAAGCGTATCAGATCCTGGTGCCTGGAATAACCTCACCGAGGTTAGAAGCCCGATCTTAATTACCGGTGCATCAGGCAATGAACCGGCCATTGTTACCGGCCGCATTCCCATAAAACGTATTGAATTCATCCGCAACCTGCCATTTGTAAAAAGCCTGAAAGCAGCCCGTAAAGTATCGCAGGCCGTACATGTTACGGTTCCGGATGTAGGCGCTAACAAATATGCGCCTGTGCCAAAACAAACCGGCGGTAAAGGTGTACTGGTAGGTATTATTGATTTTGGCTGCGATTTCGCTCATCAGAACTTTATTGATAAGAACGGTAAAACCCGGCTGGTGAAATTCTGGGACCAAACGGCAACCACTAATGGCAATAGTGTTCCTTACGGCCGGTTACACCTGCCGAACGATTTAAATAAAGCGATCAAAAGCACTAAACCATACGAAGCCCTGGGTCATCCCCTGTTTACCGGCTCACATGGAACGCACGTTATGGATATTGCTGCCGGCAACGGAAAAGGCTCCGGTGCACCCGGCGTAGCGCCTGCCGCCGATCTGCTTTTTGTACAACTCAGCACCAGCAACATTCCCTGGGAAGGACCAGATGTAGTTGGTAAGAACTTTGGTGATTCAGTGAACCTGGTAGAGGCCATCCGCTATATATTTGACGAAGCCGGTAACAAACCCTGCGTTATCAATATCAGCCTGGGCACTAATGGCGGGCCGCACGACGGGAGTACCCTCGTTGAAAAAGCGATTGACGGTATGTTACAGGAGAAACCCAACCGCGCTGTGGTGATCGCCGCCTCCAACTCACACGACGATGGCATTCATGCCGCCGGCAATGTCCCTGCCCATGGTACTTACGAACTTAGCTGGCTGGTTGATGGCAACGACTTTACCGAAAATGAAATGGAAATATGGTACAAGGGTTCCGAGGGGTTATCGGTTGAAGTGATTGATCCTACCGGCCAAAGCCTGGGAATCGTTGAGCCCGATGAAACCGGTCAGATAAAAGATACCAACGGCAAAATACAACTGGTGATCAGCAACAGGCTCGATGATCCCAATAACCACGATCATGTAATCGGCATCTGGTTAAAAGAACGCAACGCCGGTAACTGGACAGTCCGTTTGATCAATAACGGTTCAAAAGCCGTGCACTTCCATGGCTGGATAGAACGTGATGACAGAGGGCAATCTGTTTTCGGCAGCGAGCGCGACAATTCACATACGCTGGGTTCCATATCATGTAGCCATAAATCCATAACAGTGGCTTCGTATGATGCTACCAAACCAGGATTTCCTATTTCCTGGTTCAGCAGTGAAGGCCCCACCCGTGATGGAAGAAACAAACCCGAAATAGCGGCGCCCGGCAGCAATATATTAGCGGCTAATTCAACCACTAAAAAAGAACGTATAATAATGTCGGGCACCAGTATGGCCGCACCTGCAGTTACTGGTTGTATAGCGCTGTTATATGCAGCCGCAGCTGCCAGGGGCAAATCATTGTCTATTGACCAGCTCCGTGATATCATTACAAAGAAAGGCCGGTTAAACCCGCCCGCTGCCGTATGGGACCCAAGGTTTGGGTATGGCCGCATATTTGTACCAGACATGATCAGTTTACTGCCCGGCGCGTCATCAGCCGTAAGCGAGGCATTTGAAGCCACCCCGGGAGAACTGATTAAAAAGAAACCAAAAAAAACACCGGCCAAAACCGCCAAGAAATCAACCGGAAAAAAGCCAAAGCCGGTATTATAGATCAAGGCATAAAAATCAGTAAGTTGACGAGTTAACAAGTTAACTTGTTAACTC
>DASUVL010000676.1:0-2331 GCA_036379015.1 Niastella sp. | reverse complement strand
AATTCTTTTATCCATAAAAAATGCCCCCATAAGTGTCTAACTTATTGGGGGCACTTCAAATGGCGCAGCCTCTTCGTCTTTCAGACTATTAATTCATCATTCTATATGTCATTTTCCGCCCCATCTGTTTAATTATTTATTTATATAATATATCAGGTTGTTAACGGCTTTGAAGTTGCTAACTGGTGAGAATATGGCATCGATCGGCCCTCTTATTAATGAAAAGCAGGCCGCTTTACTTTTAAACAATATTTAATACAACAGATTATAAATTATACACATATCCTTCTGCTTTTCTGTTACATTTGCGCATAAACCCTTTCGGCCTGATTAGTACCAAAACATACCTAACTGTAGTTGGCTTGCTATTGCTTTGTAGTTTATCATCTGCCTATGCGCAGGATCGCCTGATGAAGCAGGATAGCCTCAGAAAACGGCTTGCTTCACAACCTGATGACACCAACAAGGTAAAGCTGCTCAATAGCCTTGCTTCTACCTATTACCAAACCAGTAAAGATTCCATTAATTATTATTCTTCCCTGGCCGTTCAACTAGCCAAACAGTTATCGTATCATGCCGGCGAGGCGGAAGCCGAAGCACACCTGGCTGCCTTTTACAGGTTACAAGGTGATTATACAACTGCGGTAAATAAATTACTACGTGGAATACATATAAACGAAAAGCAGCGCGCTATAGGGTCGGCCGCCGATAATTACCTGGAAATTGCACAAGTGTATAAAGACATGGTGGGTTCAGCCAGAACATTGGAGTATATCCATAAAGGTATTAGCTATAGCAAGCATGCATACAGCCTGTTCAACAGCGTTCACGATACAGCGGGCATGGTAGAAAGCCTGAATATGTGCGGCATATTGTACCGGGATAAGGCCAAAACTAAGATCTACGAAAAATATTACGATACCGCCTTTATTGCTTACACAAGCGCCGTTGCTCTAATTAAACGATCGGGAAAGGGACAGCGAAGTTTCAGTAAATTATACAACAACATCAGCCAGGTATATAACGAGTACTGGAAAGATTATAAAAAAGCCCTTGAATATTTATTTAAAGCCGAAGCCCTGAATTCACAAAATCACAATCTGTCGGGTCTGTCTTTTAATTATGGAAATATATCGCTTGCTTATACAAAACTAAATCAACCCGGCCTGGCACTTGTATATGCCCGGAAGATGCTTGAAACAGCCCGGTTACTCGATCGCCCTGAAAGGATCCGCAATGCGTATAACTCCATGTACAATTCCTTTTCGGCCGCGGGCCGTTTCGATTCAGCGCTGTATTATTATAAAATGGCCGATGTACTGGATGACTCACTGAACAATGTAGCAAAAACCAATGAAGTCATTGATCTGCAAACAAAATATGAATCAGGGAAAAAGAATTTGGAAATACGGCGCTTAAATATAGAAAGCATTGCAAAAAACAAACAGATCATAATACTGGTTTCAGCCCTTGCGATATTCGCATTGCTTACCGTTTGTATGCTTTGGTTGTACCATCGCATAAAGAAACAACGGCAGGAAATAACCAACCAGTCGAAGAAGCTGGAAATAATGATGAAAGAATTGCATCACCGGGTAAAGAACAACCTGCAGATCGTAAGCAGCCTGTTAAGTTTACAAACCTATAAAGTGCAGGACGAAGGAGCCATGCTGGTTTTAAAAGAAAGCCAGCAACGGGTACAGGCTATGAGCTTTATTCATCAGCGCCTGTACAAAACAGAATCACTGACAGCGGTTAATATGAAAGAATACCTGACCGATCTGGCCGAATCTCTGGTATCGTCGTACGGATTTAACCGCGATGATTTTGACCTCTACATTTCCGTAGAAAAAGAAATGCTTGATATTGACAAGGCATTACCCATTGGACTCATCATCAATGAAATTGTAACTAACGCCCTGAAATACGCCTATAGTAATAGTAACCGCCCTGCTTTGCATATTACACTTACCGAAGAAGACACAAAACTGGTTTGCTTAATAAAAGACAATGGCATTGGTATTGATGAACAGCAATGGAAACAACAAAAAAGTTCGTTTGGGAAGCAGTTGATAACAGCCTTGTGCAAGCAGCTTCGGGCGCAGCAAACCCTGGTTGTTAATGAGGGCACGCAGTTTACGATCACTATACCGAAACAAGCGGCGTGAAGAATGTGATGATGCGAAAATAGAAAATACACAAGTTATGGGTGCAGAAAAAGTAAACATATTAATAGTAGAAGATGAAAGTATTGTAGCGCTTGATCTGGCCAATGGCCTGGAGCAGGATGGCTATAACATCACCGGCATTGCCGATAATGCTGAAGAAGCT
>DASUVL010000675.1:0-4891 GCA_036379015.1 Niastella sp. | reverse complement strand
TTTCAATTATCGAATTATCACATTATCAAATTATCACATTAAGCATATGAACTTAGGAAATTTCACAATAAAGGCGGCGGAAGCGTTTCAACAGGCACAACAATTAGGGTTTAATTCACAGAACCCTAATATTGAAACGGAGCATATACTGAAGGCGTTGCTCGATCAGGAAGATTCACCGGTTGAATATCTTTTAAAGAAGAACAACGTAACCCTGAATCTCCTTGAAAGTAAATTACAGGAGTCCATTGAGAAACTACCAAAGACCAGTGGTGAGGCAGCGCAATCGGTGAGCCGGGAGGCCAATAACGTGGTCTTACGGGCTGGTGCAGCACTGAAATCATTCGGTGATGAATTCATTACCCCCGAACATTTGTTACTGGCCATTGTGCAGGGTAACGATTCTACCGCACGATTACTGAAAGATGCCGGACTTAACGAGAAAGGTTTGGTAACAGCAATAAAAGAACTGCGCAAAGGTGAAACCGTACAATCGCAAACCCAGGAAACACAGTTCAATGCATTAAATAAATATGCACGCAATCTAAATGAGCTGGCACGGCGCGGAAAGCTGGACCCGGTTATTGGCCGGGATGAAGAAATACGCAGGACCTTACATATCCTTTCGCGTCGTACAAAAAACAATCCGATCCTGGTAGGTGAACCGGGCGTTGGTAAAACCGCCATTGCAGAAGGTATTGCCCATCGTATTGTAAATGGCGATGTGCCCGAGAACCTGAAGTCAAAAGTTATTTATGCGTTGGATATGGGACAATTGATAGCCGGCGCTAAATATAAAGGTGAGTTTGAAGAAAGATTGAAAGGCGTAGTAAAAGAAGTGACCGATAGCAACGGAGAGATCTTATTGTTCATTGATGAAATTCATACCCTGGTAGGAGCCGGCGGCGGAGAAGGCGCGATGGATGCGGCGAATATTTTGAAACCCGCACTGGCGCGTGGAGAACTGCGGGCTATAGGCGCTACTACCTTAAATGAATACCAGAAGTTCTTTGAAAAAGATAAAGCACTTGAACGCAGGTTCCAGAAAGTAATGATAGATGAACCATCGGTTGAGGATGCAATATCTATTCTGCGTGGTTTAAAGGATCGCTATGAATCACATCACCATGTACGCATTAAAGATGAGGCCATTATTGCGGCGGTGGAATTATCGTCCCGGTACGTTACCGACCGGTTCTTACCCGATAAGGCCATTGACCTGATTGACGAAGCTGCGGCGAAATTGCGGCTCGAGATGAATTCCATGCCCGAAGAGCTGGATCAATTGATACGACAAATACGCCAGCTGGAGATTGAACGCGAGGCAATAAAACGGGAAAATGACGAAGAGAAGCTGAAGACGTTGAATACGGAGATTGCCAACCTGAGTGTTGAACGGGACACCTTAAAAGCCAAATGGCAGGAAGAAAAAGAGCTGGTTGATAAAGTGCAGGAAGCCAAGGCAAAGGTGGAGGAATTGAAGTTACAGGCCGAACAAGCCGAACGTAATGGCGATTATGGCACTGTTGCCGAGATACGCTATGGCAAAGTAAAAGAACAGGAACAGTTAATTAATGAGTACTCGAAGCAATTGAATGCCATAAGTGAGAATAAGCGGTTGATGAAAGAGGAAGTGGATGCAGAAGATATTGCCGAAACAATAGCAAAAGCGACCGGCATTCCGGTGAGCCGCATGTTGCAGAGTGACAAGGAGAAACTGTTGCAGCTGGAAGAAAAACTGCATGAGCGGGTGGTTGGACAGGATGAAGCGATAACAGCCGTAGCGGATGCTATTCGCAGAAGCAGGGCGGGATTGCATGATCCCAAAAAGCCGATCGGTTCATTTATTTTTCTGGGAACTACAGGGGTTGGTAAAACAGAGCTGGCAAAAGCTCTGGCCGATTACCTGTTTGATGACGAAAGTATGATGACCCGGATTGATATGAGTGAATACCAGGAAAAGCATACCGTTAGCCGATTGGTAGGCGCGCCTCCGGGCTATGTAGGATATGAAGAAGGCGGGCAACTGACAGAAGCAGTTCGTCGTAAACCATATAGCGTGGTCTTACTCGATGAAATAGAAAAAGCGCATCCTGATGTTTGGAACGTATTGCTGCAGGTGCTCGATGATGGACGTTTAACCGATGCCAAAGGCCGTGTAGTAAACTTCAAGAACACCATCATCATTATGACCAGCAACATTGGAAGCCATCTGATTCAAGATGCTTTTGAAGGTGTAACGGAGCAAACTGCCGACGTAGCTACTGAACGGGCCAGGGTAGAGGTGATGAATTTGTTAAGGCAAACGATCAGACCGGAATTTTTAAACCGGGTGGATGAAGTGATCATGTTCAAACCATTGCTGAAAACAGAGATCATGGGAATTGTGCAGATACAGCTGAACAGCCTGGAAAAGCAGGTAGCTCACAATGGTATTGATCTGCGATTCAGCAAATATGCACTCGAATACCTTGCCGAACAGGGATTTGATATTCAGTTTGGCGCCCGGCCGTTGAAACGATTGATCCAAAAAGAGATCGTTAACCCATTGAGTAAAAGGATACTGGCTGCCGACATCGATAAAACCAAACCGGTAATGGTAGATGTATTTGATGGGGTAGTGGTGTTCAGGAATGAAATGCCTGAGAAAGTGAAGTAAGGGTTACAACGAATCGTTAAAAGATTGGAAACTACGATCGGAAGGAAACTTTATTTACAATAAATTGTTAGATATAAGTGAGTGAGTGAATACCTGTGTGGTGAACCTGTCAGGTCGAAAATGCGAGCATGGGTTTTGGGGTAGACCTGACAGGTTTTTTAAAAAGCAATAATTTTTAAATAGATAATGAGATGAACAGGCCACTCTGCTATCAGTAGAGTGGCCTTTTTAAATCAAGTTGTTAAAGAAAAAAAATATAGAAAGAGGAGTATTTATGGCAATAAAAAATGATAAGAACAAGGAGATTATTTCAACCAAAGGGTTATGGGCGGGCGACCCGGATGCCCCGGTGAGCCTGGTACTATTTGGCGATTATGAAAGTGAAGAATGTGGCAAGGTGCACCGGGTGATTGTAAAGCTGCTGGAATCGCATGGTAAAAAGATCAAATTCAATTACCGGCATTTTCCGTTGACACAGATTCACCAACATGCCCATAAAGCGGCAGAAGCCGCCGTAGCAGCAGCCCAGGAAGGCAAGTTTTGGGAGATGCATAATTTGCTATATGCCCATCATCGCCGTTTAGGCACTATTAGTTTACGTGAGTATGCCCGGGAAGCAGGTGTAACCAGTAAGAACTTTCTGCCTGAGCTGGTAGAAAGCAAATACGGTTGGACGGTTAGAACGGATCTGCTGGAAGGTTTGGATAAGGGTGTTCGCAACGTACCTACATTATTTATTAATGACCAGGTGTATCATGGAAGGCTGAGTCAACCAGAATTGTCGAAAGCCATTGACTCAGTATGTCAAAGTCTAAAGCGCAAAAGAGCTTAGTGCGGTTGAAGCGATGTATGTAGCGTGTTTGAACCAGAGGAAAAGAGGCTCATACATATTGTCCTGGGCGAAGATGAATGATCATTGTCCACTGTCCGCGTGTCGCCGAATCCGTCAACTGGCAGAGGAGGCACAAGACTTGGTGAAGTTGGAAGTCGGTCCTGAGCGCATTGTCCACCGAAGCCTTGGCGACTGCGTGCCGCCAAAGCTTTAGCCTTGGCGAAGGTGGAAGTCGAAGGATCAGAAACGGACACTGAGCGTAGTCGAAGTGCAAATTATAGGGGGTGTTTTGACACCCTTTTTTGTTTTTTAGGCCGGTTTTCTACCCAAAAACCACATAAAATTGGGCCATTTTGAAAAAAAATTTAACTTTTTTTTCGCTTAAACTGAATTTTAAAGTAACTGTAAAAAATTAGAAAATTAAAGCAGATTTAGCTGAAAAAAAGATGCTTAAGGTGAATTGCTCACTATAAAAAAATCAGAATGTGTCAAAAAATAGAAAATATTGGGCGATATTAAAATATGTATTTTTATTTAATATTAGCATTAATTAACCTGTTTGCGATTCGGATCCGTGCTAACGTTTGTTTTTATGGAATTAATAAAGAAACTTTGGTTTATCAATTAAGTTTATCAATTAATTATAACGATTGCCTGTTCATACAGCTCCCGAAGTCGGGAGCTTTTTTTGTGCCCATGTGCCCCGAAAAAAAAGAAGGCAGTGTAGAAACACCGCCCTGAATGAATGAATGATTGCTTGCCATATGAAAAACTGCAGTTACGGGTGGATTCGAACCACCGTAGAAGGGTTTGCTAACCTCCGCCTCTCCAACTCGGCCACGTAACTCATATAAATACTGCTGCACGCCTCAATCCACACGCCGTTGCGGCAACAGGAATTTTGAACTAAAAACTTTGAATTTTTCTCCCCTTTAGGGGTTGGGGGTACACCCACCGCAAATACCAGGTCCGGATGTTTTCGAAATACCAGGTGAACAATATCGCAGCAGCCGGAATTAAAAGGATGCTGTACCACCAGGTTGAATACACGATCATAACTCCAATAGTAACGGTTAGCAGACGTAAGAATTCAAGATATACTATCCATTTCTTTTGTTCCATTATAGCCCCGCAATTGATCAGTGTAAGAAATAAAGCGATTGTGATGAGTACCTGCTGATGTACAGGCAGGTATTTTTCAAAAAGAATAAACACAAACAACAAAACAATGCTCAATACTATTTGCCATACTACATACCTGTTCAAAGGTTTGTCGACCGGGATGTCATTTTTTTGAACCAGCCATTTTTCTTCTGCTTGTTCCCGGTGACGGTGATGAATAAGATCGGGTTTGCCGAAAAGCAGTTTTACCTTATTGAAGAACCCTTTGGTTTTGCAGG
>DASUVL010000674.1:0-8342 GCA_036379015.1 Niastella sp. | reverse complement strand
GGGTCTTTCCCATTTTTCACAACCCCTCAGCGGCATGATCGCCGGTAAAAAATCTTATTTCAAAAAGATCGATTTCTTTAATGATTATGGGGTTGATATCGGAATACTGATAGATATGTACCTGATGAAAGCGCGGGTAACTGAAATCAATATTGGTTATATAGAAAATAAAAGCAAACCCTGGCAGGCGTTGGGAAAAATGAGTAAGGAAGTTTCCCGGGCCATCATCAGCAAGGCCCAGTTGGTGCATTCGGAAATCAGTGAAGAAGAGATCCATTCGCTGGAAACAATCAACCGGGAAATGAACAAAACCTTACGTGAACAGCTTTCTGGCTTCCATAAAATGGCTATATTCGATATGGATGATACCATTTTGCAAGGAAGGTTTATTGATGCATGCGCGGCTGCCTTTGGATTTACGGCAAAACTGGAAGACCTGCGTGCCCGTGAAAAAGATGCCATCATCCTTACCAAAAGGATCGGTGCATTCTTAAAGGGTCGCACCATGGATGAGCTCCTGCATGTTGCCAGTCAGATCGAAATGGTGAGCGACATAAAAGAAGTAATAAAAGAATTAAAGAATCGTGGATATATCATCGGTATCATCAGCAATAGCTATACTTTAATAACCAACTTCGTACGGCAAAAAATAGGAGCTGATTTTTCCTATGCCAACCAGTTGGAGTTCTTTGAAGGAAAGGTAACGGGCGAAATAAACCTCCCCTCCTATTTCTTCGGTTCACCCGAAAGTGTGTGCGGCCATTCATATTGTAAGACCAATGCCCTGCAATATGCTTGTGAAAAATACAATGTGCCATTGAAGAGTTGTATTGTGGTAGGCGATAGCCGCGACGATCGTTGTATGGTAGGACATGCCGGAATTGGCGTTTCCTTTTGCACAAAAGATGATTTGTTGGCAACAATTGCTTCTAAAAACATCCGGGAAAATAGTTTTCAGTCACTCCTGGCGCTGGCCTAGCCCAGGAACAGATCATAAACCATATTTCTAATCAGTAAACCTAAAACGAACGTCTATGCCAGGAAAATTATATAACATTCTGGTACCGGTTGATTTCTCCGGTCGCAGCAAATGGGCTATTTCCAAGGCTATTGAACTGGCGAATAACTTCCAGTGCAATATTCACCTGGTACACGTAGTGTCTAAGAACCTGCTGCCGTTAATACCTGTTGATGCCAGCATGCTGCTGCCCTACGACATCACCGCCGATTTGAACAATGCCCGCAAAAAACTGGAAATACTGAAAGAAACCTATCAGCACCATTTGTGTGGTGAAGGCAAGATCGAGATTAGTTTATTACAGGGCCGAACAAGCCCGCAACTAATAAAATACATAGAACAATATGATATGGACCTGGTGGTTGTAGGCTTGTCTAAATTCAACCTTATACACCGGATATTATCTGCCGTTTCTATCAGTCAGCTGGCACGTAAAACAAATGTTCCCGCTCTGGCTATCCGCTCCAGCGGATTGGTGAGCCACTTTAAAAAGATCGTGTTGCCATTAACCAATGAAGTACCAGTACGTCGTATAAAACTGGCTACGCTGTTGGCACGCACCTTTCAAAGCACGGTATACCTGGTTAGTTTGCGTAAGGATGACAATGCTGCAGAAATAGTGTTGAATAAAACGCTTGAAGTAATACAAAGCCTGAGCACTATACCGGTACAATGTTTTCTACTGGAAGGAAAGAACCTGGCGAAAAGTACGCTTGATTTTTCAAAGCGCATCAATGCCGATCTTATAATGGCCAACCCACTTAAAGAATTTCATATGCCGGGCTGGTGGAACCGGATAACCCGCAAGCTGTTATCATATGGATCAAAGATCCCTGTTATAACGGTTGATAAGAACAGTGAGCAGGTACCTAACTCCTGATATTCGTTTTGTTTTTATAGATAATGAAAAGCACTGCTGTAAGGCGGTGCTTTTCGTGTTTAAACAATGGCCAACAAAGTTAACCACGATCAATTTATATCTCACGATCACGGGCCTTCCAACGCTGCAACCGCTTGCTGTTCACAATTATTTTATATGAAAAGTAAAAGAATATTAAATTAACTCTATATCTTTAAAAGGTGAAGTGGAGGGTAGTAGTATTATTGCAAGGCATATTGGGTTTTACGAAAACCATAACCGTCCAAAATGTTGATTTCACCTCATAATAAGGCCTATGAGGGATTATAGAGGTAAGCACCTCCCATCATTATCCGAAATAGTCTCAGGCTCTGAACATAACCTCACGCTAATAATCATTTCGGGTAATGGAAACTGTTAATAAAAGCTGTTACCTCTCAACAAGTCATCTCCCGTCCCCATCTATGGTATATGGTTTCACTGTAATGAAAGGTTCTGATTGATCATTTATTGGATCTGATTGCAACACATTTGTGTTTAACACAGTGCTGTTTGTAATGACGACTATATGATCGTACGATTGCTGCTTTCCCAAACCGCTTCATCAACTTCATTACAATAACCAAAAAAAAGAATTTATGAAGCCAAAGACTTTCTCTGAGACACTGCGGTCTCCAAAGAATGGCAATGACAAAGAACCATTGATGGCCACAGCGCCAAGCCCAAGTATGATTGAGAACTTACCAAGTCAATCATACATGGGAACAGAAACAGACACTGAAACCGAAGTTGAGCAGGTGGAAGGCTTTAAGATGTCGAAACCGGGTGAAGCAGATAAGGAGATGTATAACAGATTGAATACAGAAACTGAAACTGAATCTGCCTTTATATCTTCTTCACTGGAAGAATCTGGTACAGAAGTCACAGAGGAGGAAGGAGAAGGTGCATTTATGCGGGATGCATTCTTTGCCAGTTATCCCGAACTGTATGAAAAGAGCATATCAGAAGTAATAATCGGAACTGATGATCGCGTTCGCATTTCCCCCACTACTTCGTTCCCCTGGCGGGCTATCTGCTCTTTACGTATCACTGCACAAAACGGAGCCCGTTTCATTGGCACCGGCTGGTTGGTTGCTCCCCGCACCGTTATTACTGCCGGTCACTGCGTTTATCTGCATGCACAAGGCGGCTGGCCAAAGAGCATTGAAGTTATTCCGGGCTTAAATGATGCCGCACGCCCATACGGCTCTTATATGGGCACTTCATTCAGAAGCGTTTCAGGCTGGGTGAATGACAAAAAAAGAGAGTATGATTATGGTTGCATCATTTTACCACGTACATCAAGGCCTGGCGATAAAACCGGTGTATTCGGATTCGCCGTTAAAGACAATCCATATTTGATGAACGCCTATCTGAACCTGAGTGGTTACCCAGGCGACAAAGGCGGCAATCAGCAATGGTTTATGGCCCGCAAGGCTAAGTCAGTGGCACCCCGGGTTATTTATTATGAAATAGATACAATGGGTGGTCAAAGCGGTTCTCCGGTTTGGGTAAAAGTGGGCAATGCTCGCTATGCAGTAGGCATTCATACCAATGGCTTAATAACCGGAAATTCAGCAACAAGAATAGTACAGCCTGTTTTTAACAACATCCAGGCATGGAAGAACTTAGGTATGTAAATAAACAAACCAGGAAGGGATGGCTGGCAATCATTGTCATCCTTTCCTGCTTTTTGATAGGATATTGGTTGATTAAAAACAATAATTTTTATATGACATCCGGTACAACAAGTGTAAAAGGGGTCTTGTATAAATCTTCAACAGGTGCCCCGGTTGAAGGCGCTATTGTTATGATCGCCGAAGGAAGTTTTGAACATCCTGATATTGCCGCTCAAAGTGATGAACAAGGCACTTTTTACCTGCCCGATATCCGCGTTCCGGGCACATATACTTTGCTAATTAATTATAGCAACGAGTCGAAAAGATTAACCGTGAACATTACAAAAGACAGTGTTTTAAAAATACCATTGTAAAACAGACACTTATTAAGCTACCGCAGCCTTTCGCTGGATTATTCTACTATATTGATGGCATATTTTACTGTACGAAAAAAAGCAGAATGCTTGTTTCGCAGTCCTTTAACACACTGATTAACCAACAGTTAGAATAGCTTTTTTGCCTGGTTTATTTTCTCCTGGCATCGTAATATCCCCACATTTTACCATCCTTTTCTAATAGTTATTATTTATTCCTGCAAAATCTTTATGGCAACTATTTTTTAATTGCGTTTTAAGTTGCAACTTTGCAGTAGGATAAGGTTTAATGGTTAATGGTATTTGATTAGTGTAGGGTCGCCTGTAAAAAGGCGACCTTTCTTTTTTACCAATAAGCTCCAATTGTCTTAAAATAAAAATACCCCGGTGAACAATTCCACCAGGGTATCCTTCAACTCGGTATAGCGCTTTTAAGCTACTTCAATACCTTTATCTTGATACTTCTGTAACTCACTTCATTTCCATGATCCTGTATCAGGAGATGCCCTTTAGGCGCCTCGCCAAAATCTTTCCATACTTTGTATTTACTGAGGGCTACCAACTCACGAAACGCAGGAGAACCCCGATCGTATTCAAGCACTTTAACACCATTCAGGTAATGCACCACATGATTGTTAGGATATACTACTACCCTGCCTGTATTCCACTGTCCTGGCTGGTGAATGAACCGCTTTGTTTTTTCAGCCTTTATCAGGTCGTATAATGAACCCAGCGTACGATTTCCATCACGCCCCAATTTTGCATCGGGGTGCAGGGTATCATCCAACACCTGGTATTCCAGCCCAATAGCAGAACCTGCACTCTTTTCAGATAAGGTTACAAAATATTTCACACCGCTGTTGGCGCCAGGAGTGATTTTAAAATCGAATGAAAGATCAAAGGCACTGTATTGGTCTTTTGTTACAATATCGCCGCCGTTTGTTGATTCTGCGCCATTAGATGATAACACATTGAGGGTGCCATCCTTTATCTCCCAGCCTTTTGCCGGAAAACTGTTCTTATGAGCGCCTACCCATCCGTTTGTTGTTTTCCCGTCAAACAACAGCTTCCAACCATCGCTTTTTTCGTATGCCGACAGGTTGTTGGGAATATAGTTGGCGACATAAACGCCTTTTGCGAAAGGCGCAGGCGTCAGATCAGCCGTTTTTATCCGGATATTCCGCCAGTAGATCTTTTTCCCTTCCAGCTCTGCTTTATTAATGGCATGCACCTGTAAGGCGATAAATCCACTCCTGTCTACGGTATCCACAACATACGCTGCGGGTTTATCATTTACCCAGGTTTTAATATTATTACCGATACACTCAACCCGTACTTTATTAAACTGCCCCATTTTAAAAGCGTCCTGTCCCGCCGGATTCAATGACAATGGATACAACCATTCACGACGCGCTTCATCATACACTCCACCCGTCCACCGACGTACTGAAGGATCCAGCTCAAACTGGTAACCATACACCCGGCCTTTGCCGCCTTTCCCATTGTTCATTTCGGGGTTATAATGACTCCTGAACTGAATGCCAGAGTTAGAGGTAGTATCTTCGATCTTTACTTCCAGCTCTAAAACAAAATCGCCATATTCTTTTTCAGTCACTAAAAATGTATTGGGCGAATTAGATACAGTAATACCAACGATAGCGCCATCTTCAATTTTATAATCGGCTGTACCGGTGATCTTCTTCCAGCCATCCAATGTTTTTCCGTCAAACAGGTTCGTCCAACCACTGCCCGACTGAGCGGTAGCTATAGCCGTTGAAGCAATTGCAAAAAGTACGCAGGAGAGTTTTTTCATATGTCTGTTAAATGATGTTTACAATAAGTTGTAAGCAGGTTTCCATTTTTCGATCGTGTGATTAAAAATAGCATAGTTGGCCAGGTGCACGCAAATAGCCGTGGTAGCCCCGGTAACAATATTGGAAGCCGGTAGTTTTTTGTTGTTGATGCAATCATGAAACTCGAGCAAGGCATACCAGGTACCGTCCTTCATGGGTTCATTCATGATATTGATACCACCTTCTTTGTTCCATTCAATTTTAGTAGCGCCGGTAACGCCATCTACTGTTTGCAATTCTTTTTTGGTGGTTGCTTCCGGAAAATATACGCCATCATGCATCAGCAGGTGAACAGCGCCTTTGGTGCCTTTTATTTTGAAAATATAGCCGTCGTGTGCGTTCCCACAGGTTGCGCCAAAGTTGCCGATCATGTTTTCCTTTGAATAACGCAACATCACTTGCACGTTATCGTAAGTCTCTCTTCCGTCTTTATAATAATCAATGCCGCCGGTTCCCATCACCTCATCCGGATGGGTATTAAAGGCCCAGTTTATAAAATCCATCTGGTGTGATAATAACTCTGCAGGTAATCCGCCGGAGAATTCTTTGTACATGCGCCAGTTCACCTGTTTGTCGGAATACCCGGCTGGGACAGGTCGCCGCCAGTTCCAGTTACGATCCCAACGGGAATCAACCTGCGTAATTTTTCCCAGGTAACCTTTCTCGATCATTTCCTTTACTTTAAAATACAAAGGGGTAGATCGGTATTGATGACCAATCTGTACTACCTGTTTTGGATGTGCTTTTGACACTTTAACCAGGTCTATAGCCTGATCAATGTTATAGGTCATCGCTTTTTCAAGGTATAAATGTTTGCCTGCGAGCAATGCATCTTTGGCAATATGATAATGTTCACTGAGGGTTGTAGCAATTACGAC
Source organism: Niastella sp. (assembly GCA_036379015.1). Taxonomy (GTDB): domain Bacteria; phylum Bacteroidota; class Bacteroidia; order Chitinophagales; family Chitinophagaceae; genus Niastella. The sequence continues at coordinate 1,702 of DASUVL010000674.1, read as the reverse complement.
TGCCTGTATTGTTTTATCATCGAGCAGCTTGCGATAATCTTTATATACTTTAGGATTAATGGAAGGACTTATTTTCTTCGCATTTTCAATTCTGAAGTCAAGCACATCGCAGATGGCTGAAACCGTAAACCGGTCTGGAAGGTCGTTGAGCATTTTCATAATGCCCGTTCCCCGGTCGCCGCAACCGATGATACCGATGTTTATTTTTTCTGCCGTACCGGCAAAAGCATGCAGCCATTGGTTGGAAAACAATAGACCGCCGGCCAGCATACCAGATTGTTTAATAAAATGACGTCTGCTCATAAGGCAAAAGCAAAAGTTTTATTTGTTATAGGATAAAATGGAAATTATTCTCCACTCCTGTATAAGTAGTAAAATTCCATTTATCGGCTGCATCACCTGAACAATTTAATTTTAATGCTGAACGCTTAACTTAACGCCCAACCCTAAAAATCCCTAAACCAGCGTTCGGCGTTTTGCGTTCTGCATTCAGCGTTCAATTAACAATTTATAGAACCGGCTCGATGCCGTATCAGCTACGGCGCCGTTCGGTGTACGGTAAATAAAATGAGCAGATATATCATTGCGCTGTTCCACAAACTGCAATGCTTTTTTCAATCCCATTACCATAAGTGCGTTGTCAAACGCATCGGCTGTAATAGCATCCTTTGCAAACACGGTTACGCTGATCAATTCATTCCGGGCCGGATACCCCGTGCGCGGGTCAATAAGATGCGAGATCTTTTTGCCTTCGCTTTCATAGAACTTCCGGTAGCTGCCCGAGGTGGTAATGGCGCCGCTGTCTGTTACAATGATCTTCCGGATCATCGATAGCTGAAAGTTATCTTCGCCCGGCGCTTCAATACCAATCTTCATTTTTTCACCACCGGGTTGCTTATGGCCTTTTACCCGGATCTCGCCGCCCAACTCTACCAGATAGTTCTGAATGCCGTGGGCTTCCAGGAAACCCGCTATCACATCTACGCTATAGCCCTGGGCAATTCCGTTTACATCTATGCTGGTGCACGATCTCTTTTTATACAATGAATTACCCTGTCTATACAGATTTAAAGAGCTTACGCATGCTTTTAATGAGTTGATCATACCTGAATCGGGCAACCCATTCACTTTCTTTGGGCCGAATCCCCAGGCCTGTACAAGGGGTTGAACTGTAATATCAAAGATACCCCCGGTTTGCTGGTAGGTTTCAATGGATTTATTGAATACGGTACTGAAATGATCGTCCATTACAATGCCGTTGTTGGTATTATTGAATTTCGAGATGAGGGATTGGGGGTTATAAATAGAAAGGGAGGTATCAATTTTTTGCAGGATGCTATCTATTTGCGACTGGCCGATAGTGCTGTCAGGGGCATACCAGGTGATATGGTAGGTGGTGCCCTGGGCGTTTCCATTGATCTGTATTTTTCGCCAGGCTGGTTGATGCAAAAAAGCGGTACAGGTTACCAACAGCACACATAAGTATCGCATATGGCAAATGTAATTAAAAAGGCTTTGGGGAAAGCGGGTGTTTGATTAAGCTGTATTGGCAAAAAGTTAATTGGGATGGCTATAAAACAAAAAAGCCTCTTGAACACAAGTTCAAAAGGCTTTTTTAAATAAATATGGCAGCTACCTACTCTCCCGCATTGTGGTGCAGTACCATCGGCCATGAGGGGCTTAACTTCTCTGTTCGGTATGG
>DASUVL010000673.1:0-4495 GCA_036379015.1 Niastella sp. | reverse complement strand
CCTCGCGTTCTTTTTGCATTTGGCCAAAACGACTGCCTGGTCCAAAGCCTCTTTTTTCTTTATCCAAACGCTCTCTATCTTCCCTGTCTTTTTGTTCTTTAGCAGTGCGGTCCTTGTCTTCACGATCCTTTTGCTCTTTCGCTACGCGATCTTTCTCTTCTTTGTCTTTCTTTTCTTTTTCGAGACGTTCTTTTTCCTCACGTTCTTTTTGCATTTGTCCAAAACTTCCACCTGGTCCGTAACCTCTTTTTTCTTTATCCAAACGCTCTCTATCTTCCCTGTCTTTTTGTTCTTTAGCTATACGGTCTTTTTCTTCCTTATCTTTCTTTTCTTTTTCGAGGCGTTCTTTTTCCTCACGTTCTTTTTGCATTTGGCCAAAACGACCACCTGGCCCGTAATTTCGTGGTGGGGTAGTAGTGGTAGGTGTTGTAGTAGTTCTTGTATTGTTGTTCGTGTTTTGTGTATTGTTTACTACAACAACTTGCTTAACCGGCTGTTGTTCTTTAACGTACACCACTTTTTCAACAACACGCGGTTGTTCTTTAACAACAATTATTTTGGTTTGCGTTTGTACTGGTTGTGGTGCAGTATTATAGACCGTAGTATGCGATGAGTGGCATGCAACTAGTAATATTACTATGCCGGTATAGGAACATACCGATACGATTTGCTGGTAATTCATGAGGTACAGTTTTTAAAAGGGTTATTTTCACCTGTTTTTCAATATGTTGCATATATACAGGTGGTACTGTTATTAATAACGCGTATAATTGATTTTTGGTATATAAAAAGATTGTAATTCATTAATAATGTGGATAATATACCATGTCATTTTAAAAAGACGCTGGTTTTCATGATGTTGTTAGCGTTATACGTACACTGATTTACATCATGGAAAATGGTTCAACTTTTATGTAACAACATTCAGTGTGTTGTACAATAATTTATTATTAAGGAATGATATCACCACTTTTGGGTATTGATTATTAAAATTTTTTAATGTAGCTTAGGCAGAATTTTCTAACTGTTCCGTGTATCCTCTCTAAACTTTCTTCTCAACCAAATTAGTCTTTAGCAGCTCTGGCAGTAAGCACAGTATTGAAACAATACGGTTAAGGGTTCTGTATGCCTTTGTTTTAAAAACAAAGCGCAATTATCTGTACGCCTGGCGGTGAACGATACACGATCGATGTGAACATATCGGCCTGAATGTACTTGTAATTATTTTTTCTTTAACCATTTAAATCATGCGCTTATGAACAAGTCAGAAGAGCTGAATGCGCTCCGCAGCAGCCTGCTGCAAAATGACAGCAGTTGGAATGCTGGTACTAACATGATTTTTGAATTGTCTGAAGACGAGCAGAACAAACGCCTGGGTTATACACCTGGACCCGGCGAACCAAGCCTTAGCGAACAGGAAGCTTTGTCGCAAGCCAACCTGCTCAATTTTAATGTACGGAAAAGCGCTTATGGCAACGAGTTTGGTGCTCCGGCATCATTCGACTGGCGTAACAAAGGCGGGCTGAACTTTCTGACGCCTGTTAAAGACCAGGGCGGTTGCGGCTCCTGCGTAGCTTTTGGTACTATTGCTTCTGTAGAAAGCAGAATTAAGATCTTAAAGAACAATGCTGCTTATGCCGTTGACCATTCTGAGGCACACCTGTTCTACTGTTTGGCAAGAGCTGAAAACCGTAATTGCGGTAATGGCTGGTGGCCCGACAGAGCCCTTGAAAATTATAAAACGACCGGTGTTACAGATGAAGCCTGTTATCCGTATACGGCCGGTGATCAAAACTGCACAGGACGTTGCGCCGATTGGCAAAACCGCGTAACCAAGGTGCAGTCCTATTCCAACCAAACGAATATCGCTGCCATTAAAGAGTGGTTGGCTACCAATGGACCAATGATCGCCTGCTTCTCGGTGTACTCCGATTTCTTCGCCTATAATAATGGTGTGTACCGCAAATCGGCCAATGCACAATTCCGTGGTGGTCACTGCGTATGCTGTGTAGGTTATAATGATGCCCAGCAGTTCTGGATCTGTAAGAACAGCTGGGGCGCAGGTTGGGGCGAAAGCGGTTATTTCAGAATAGGTTATGGCGAATGCGGTATCGACAGCGCTATGCAAGGTGTTGATGCTCTTGTTGACACAGCCTGGTTGAACAATATAAGTGTAAGAGGTTTGTGGAACAACAAATCAGACCGCAATGCGTATGCTTATCTGGGCAACGAAGGATGGAAAAGAATATCTCCCAGCAATGACACCAATTTCTTCCTCCTGTTGAATGATCTGGCAACTGCTAAATCTGCCGGACGTAATGTTTCTGCCCATGTTGAAAATGGCCTCATTACAGAAGTTTATGCTTAATGAAAGTTCCTGAGTTCATAAGTTATCGAGTGAACTGACAAACTAAATTGTCAACTTTAAAAATTATAACATGTCCAAGAAGAATATTCCTACTGAACTGCCATCGGCAGCAACATCAGTAAGCGAAACTATGGCACCGGCAGCCCAGCCGTTATTACCCGCTTCAAAAACAGAGAATGGTAAATCAGGTGGTTCAGCATTAGCTACACCGTTTGATTCTATTGCTCAGTATGAAAAAGGACAGGCAGCAGAAGAAGGCTATGGCGCCGGGGTATGGCACACAAACAAGAAAGTGGTTGGCGTATGGACCATTGCCCAAACCCGCAATGCCTGGGTTAACCTGAGCGATCTGGGCTGGAAGAAATTTTACAGCGGATCAGACTCTTCGATCGTAGCATTTAATATACTGGCCGGAACTGCTTTGGAAAAGCAAACCCTGGTTAATGTATTGATCGAGAATGACCAGATCATTGAGATGTATGCCTGGTAAGCGATTGTGATTTACATTCAAATCAAATACTACTTTGGCAGGCTATATTATGAAGATGCAGTATACCTATAAAAGGCGTATGGCGAAGCGGCATATATGGCCTGTTAAAGTAGTATTTATATCAATAGTTTTGTTTAGTTTTTTAAAAATGCAATGTATGCAGGAGTATCAATTAAGTGAATCTGATAACGGAAAAAAGTTGCAGTTGAAAATGGATGATCATGTAGTGATAAAACTGCCTGCCAGTCCGGGTACTGGCTACAATTGGGAAGTGCTGCCCAATAATCATTTTAGTGTATCGCATCAGTTCAAGACCAAGGCCGATGCCGGTATAGGCGAGGGCGGCATGGATGTATTTGAACTGGCGCCCGCCACGCAAGTACAAAATGGTTCCATAAAATTTTTGTACCGGCGCTCCTGGGAAGATGCCACAAAAGCCGGGAAGCAGTTTAGTATCAGTTATCAGATACAATGAATAATGTGCTGTTGTGCTAATTAGCCAATTTGCTAATTAAATACAACGATGCCCATGATTATTTGCGGAACATAGCGTGCATCCGCCAGCTGGTGGGCCGTTTCACGTTTCACGTTTCACGTCTCACGTTTCACGTCTCACGTCTCACGTCTCACGTTTCACGTTTCCCCTCACCTTTTCAGCGTGACCTTATACGCAGTATACTTGGTGGTAGAAGTGGAATAATGGGGCTCGTGCAGGATCATGGTTTCATCGGTTAAAATAAGAATATTGTACCGGAAGGCATCCACGTTCACCTTGAAATTGGCTTCAGAATACGTGTAGGGGACTGTATCGTATTTGTTTTTTATGAAAGAATACAGCAAGCCATCTTTTCTGAAATCCATGTATTCGTCGCCCTTGCCCGGGTATTGCGAAATTACCGGCGAAACACCCGAAGAATAGGCGGTGTCGCTGATTTGCACCAGGCTCCATTTATTCATCAGTCTTTCCGTAAGTCCCTTTTCTTTGTCTTTTTTGCAGGCTCCAAATACGAATAAATTAAGAAATGCCATACAGGCGATGGCAATTAACGGGCGGGGCCCGTTAGCGCGGTTGGCTACAATGTGCATCATGAAAATATCCCAAGGTTTTGATTAACGAAAAATAGGCCCGCTGGTAAGGCGATGCCAGTACTTTTTGCTATGGTTTTGAGAGATAAGCTGGTTATTAACCGGCCATTGTGAGCAGTGTAAGAAAGCCCATCAGATGCTATCCGCTACGAGAAGAAACGCCGCTACCAATGACTATGCCATTAACCGATGGTTTTTCATGAATCAGGGACGTATAAAAATAAGGAAAAAAGATGGGTTATAAACCAACAAGGGTTAACTTTAGCGCGAAACCAGTTGTTATTAATAAACGTCTTTTGACATAACAAAAAGAAATTGCTATGAAAGCAAGAAATAAAAAGAAGACCCAAAAAACAGGATTTAAGAAGTTAACCGTGAAATTGCCCCGTGCTAAGATCAAAAAGCGGTTTGCCTGCAGGGAACCGAAAGATCCTAATTATATTACACAGCATACCCAGGCGCACCATGCCGGACGCAAGATCAGGGTTATGAAACGCCTGGCGAAACAAGGAACGGCAGCGTAAGGTACATTGTAAATTATGTGGCAATTG
>DASUVL010000672.1:0-17053 GCA_036379015.1 Niastella sp. | reverse complement strand
GAACCGTATAACAACATAACTGATACCAATATATCCGTAGAGCGTCAGCATCAACATAAAATAAAAGGAAGATGTTGCAAACGACTTTTTATAGAAATAGAAGACTGCACCTGCCAACGGTAAAAGCCAAAGCAGATACAGGTTGTCGAAATGAAACATGCCCGCCAGGCAGGCGATGAACAATATATTCATCCCAAAGTTGGTATACGTAAAACAGAAATGGGCTTTTATATTTTTATTTTTGCTGCCCCATGCTATAACATTCAGCACTACTCCTAATAGTAAGCCGGCAAAAATAATCTCCGCATTTTCAAAATTGTTTGCTTTAATTATATTGAGTGGTGTTATAGCTACGCCCATCCATGCAGCCAGATTGGTTATAGCCATGCTTAAAACGCCTAAATGATCGAAATAATAAGCGCAAAAGAATAATATAACCATAGGAATAAATGTAGCCAGTCCGTACGCATTTCCAAAAGCGGTGTACTGCACCTGCAGGTAGGTAATGAAAGTAAGTAGCGTCAGGCATCCCAGCAAGAGTATATAATCAAAAAAGGAATTAGGCGCCGGTACTTTGGTTGTGGCAAAAGGAAGCTTTTTACGTTCACAATAAAAAAAGCAGCCTATGCATAAGAGTCCTATTGCCGCCAGTATAACCTGGTGACCAATAGTATCAATATTTTTATAGATGAGGATCCCTAACCCGCCTGTAAGCAAAAGAATGCCGAGATATAAGATCGTTTTCAGTTCCCAGTGTAAGGAAAAAAGACCGGAATCTGCCTTTTGCTTTACCTTTTGAAAAGAAGGATCCGATATCAGTCCCTCTTTATTTAGTTGCTCAAACAAATGTACGTTCACGTTTCAGGGGTTTATTAAGCAGAAAGTTAATATAATTCTTTTACTCATGTTAATGGGTATTGCTGCCGATCACTTTCCGGCCACCACAACAAAGAAAGACCTACATTATTACAAGCCTTATTATTGCTCCAATTGCTTTTTTAACCATTCCTGCGACTCCTGGTTGGTTTCTTCAAAACGCCAGTGACCTGAGATGGGTGTAATAGCAATTGTTTTTGGGGCTTTAATTGCATTAATGGCAGCAAAGACAGAAGTAGGCGGACAGGTATTGTCGTTGTAACCCCAGGAATAAAAGCCCGGAACGGAAAGTGTTCTGGCAAAATTCACCACATCATAATAACTAATGGTCTTTAATTTTTCAGGCGTGTTGTTTACTGCCTGATTGCGGGCATTTAACAGATGCGGCCACCCGCCGGCCCTTCCATGCAAATAACCGGTTATATCACACAAAGCAGGATAAAAAGCAGCGAGGCATTTTACCCGCTTGTCAAGCGCAGCTGTGACAATAGAAAGCGCTCCGCCCTGGCTTCCGCCCGTTACCACTACATTTTTTCCATCCCACTCAGGCAGGCTGCATAAAAAGTCTATGCTCCGCACACAACCCAGGTAAACCCTTTTGTAATAATAGTTGTCGCGGTCATCCAGTTTATTCGTCATGTAATCGCCAAACGCAGTACTTATGTTGTTATAGGTTTCTTTATCAAGCAAAGGAGAAATGCCATGTATCTCAATGCTCAAACTAATAAAGCCCTGATCGGCATACACTGTTGAAGGCGGGATGCTTTTTACGCCGGCGCCTGGTGGTGTAAAAAGCACCGGATATTTACCGGGCGCTTTGGGTTTGCATACATATCCATACAAACGCTGTCCTTTTTTGTAGTTCTGCAGGTTCACCAACAATACATCCACTGTGGTGGTTGAATATTGCGGCAAAGGCGTCAAAACGGCATCCATAGGGATCTTATCTGCCTCAGCTTTTGCCTTGTCCCAGAATTGTTGAAAATCGGCAGGCATGGGAACGGTTGGGGTTATTTGCTCCGGCGCAAACGCCAGTTTTATCATGTCACTATAAGTATGGCCGCCAATTTCTGTTCTTACCACCAACTGTCTGAAGCCCGGTTGAGTGCTTGTTCCCAGCTCTATTTTTCCCTGGCCATTTTTCAATACCAGGCTGCCTTTTTTATCAGCCGGCAGCATGTCGGGCCCTATTTCAAAATGAATGGTTGCCTCTTTCACCGGCACACCAAATCGAAATACACTTACCTGCACAGCAGCTTGTTGTCCTACTTTATAATTCCAGTTGTCCGCATCCGGTGTCAGGACAATATCAATCAGCTTAATGGGCGAAGGCGCATTTTGTGCAGCAACAGGCACGAATGAAAGAACAATGATCAGGGAGGCAAGTAAAAGACGAATCGTTTTCATATATAAACAAAGATGGCAATTCAATAGCCGGTTACAGGTGACTGAATACCTGCAAAATAACAAACTATTTACAGTGCCGGGCTGTCGGTTAGTAAGAGACGCTTTTTAATCACGTTTCACCCTGGCAGGTTATTAAGGGCCGGGAATAAAAAAAGATGTAAATTTCTATTGTTTATATAATTAATGAACTGACAAAAATTTGCTGCGTATGGCTACCTCCAAGAAGAAAATATCGCCTTATGGTACTATTAAATTTAAGAACATAGACGAATATCATGCTTCCTTTCCGCCAGGTGTTCAAGAAATGCTGCAACAACTTCGGAATACCATTAAGCAAGCTGCACCAAAGGCAGAAGAAACTATAAGTTACAATATGCCTGCTTTTAAACTCAACAAAAACCTGGTTTATTACGCAGCAAACAAAGAACATATTGGTTTTTACCCAACGCCAAACCCTATAATTATTTTCAAAGATGAATTGACAAAGTTTAAAACGTCAAAAGGCGCTATACAATTTCCCCTTGACAAGCCGCTGCCAATAACGTTGATAAAGAAAATTGTAAAATTCCGGGTGACCGAAGATTTAGCAACAATTAAACTTAAACAGGCAAAAGGGTAAGCCGTCATTCATTACCACAAGAGCAGTTCCGTTTGGGCAACCTCCTCACCGGCCATTTGGAAAACATATTTTATTTCCACTCATATTTCATAACGCCATTGACCGCTGTATACAATTCTTTAAAATAGGGCGGGAAAGTAAAACCCATCACAGAAGTCCCTATCCTGCCATGCCTTTACTGCGACAGGTTGAAATAGCACGATCTGTTCAGGGTATTATGGAGTTCATCGATCAATCATTATCTTACAGGCGAATTGCATATTCCTGTACCTTAACCTTGACTAGCTATGAAACGTTTAGCTTCTATCCTATTATCACTCCTGGTTTTTACCTATTGTAGCAGTAACGAGCAGGCGAATGATAGCATACCAAAGACCAGTTCCTCTAAAACAAAAAACGCTAAAAAAGAAAAGGCCAGTGCGGCTAACCCGGCCGGTTTTAAATTGGATTTTTTTACATCTATCCCTGATGACATAGACGGTTGTGGTGAATTTTTTACTTATGATACCTGCACCGTAGATGACGAGCATTATATTTTCTTATCCGACATGGACGTTCATGCAATCATCAGGATCAAGGGAAAAGATGTGCACCTCAAAAAAAACACTAAACAATCAAAAGAAATTAATGAACTGACTTCTATAGACGTTTTTTATGGCGGGGGTTATAAAGTGATTTTGCGTAAGAAAAATGAGAAAGTGATAGACGAAGTCATAGAATATTCCGGGACCTTACAAATAAGCGGTAAAAAAATAAAAGCTACCTATAAAGTACACGGTGAAGGCGGTTGTTAAAAGCGTATCTACAAATTATTGCCGTCCTGGGATACATGTTACTATTTAAAAGAATATTCCCGGTAATATGTCGTTCGCCAATCTATTATTATCTTACAGGCCAAAATCCCCAACATCCTAACCTAGATAAAAATGAAAAGATTAGTTACTGTTCTATTAACCTTACTGGTTTTTACCCATTGTAGCAGTAGCGACCAGGCCAATGAAACCCCATCAAAAGGTAGTTCTGCAAAAAATAAAACAGCCAAAAAAGATACGGCCAAAAAAGATTCAACCAAAAAAGAAAAGGCCAGTATAACCGATAACGGCGGCCCCAGGCTTGATTTCATCAAATCTATCCCTGGCTCCGTTGACGGTTGTGGCGAATTCTTTACCTACGACTCCTGTAAGTTGAAAGATGAAAAATATATTTTCCTATCCGACATGGGCGACATGGCCATCATAAGAATAAAAGGAAAGGATATCACACTCAAAAAAAGCGCCCGGGAATCAAAGCATATTAACGCCATCAGCTCTGTAGAAGTTTACTATGCCATAGGCTATAAAGTGGTGCTGCGTAAAAAAGAGGAAAAGGTAGTTGACCAGTTCTATGAATATTCAGGTACCTTACAAATAAGTGGTAAAAAAATAAAAGTAACCTACAAAGTGCGCGGCGAAGGTGGTTGTTAAAAGCATTAAATTATGAAAAAATTGCTCTACCTGGTATTCTTGGCGTCTTTCTTTAGCTGTGACCAAACGCAGTCCATTAACTCGAAAGGCAAAGATGCCCTGACTAAAAGCAAATACCATAAACTGTTTGCTCAATATTTCAACATAGCTATTGACACCTTGTGGGTGTACTCACCTGATACTGATTCCAGTGCGTATAATGGTAGGGCAATCGATAGTATAAATGCCTTATTCTTTCCTTCAGATATGGCGCAACAGCATTTCATTGAACCACCCAGCTTATTCGCCATTTATAAATTCGCCATTGACTCCAACCGGTTGGCACTGATCACCAGAACACCGTCTGATTACGTTCCTTCCTCCGTTAAATTATTTTTTTACGATAAAAGAAAAGACAGCCTCACTTCCTTTATCGAAATAGGAGAAACCATTGGCGATGCGGGCGACTATATGGTAAAGAACACCTGGTTATTTCGCGACACCATCAGCAAGCATATACTTGCATTGATTGATGTTACCCAGGGCCACGACAACAGCGTTGAAAATCCCAAGGATACAACCATCAGTGAAACCGATTATTATACCCTGCTCGATCTGTCAAAAGAAAAGATCGATACCCTCTTTGATGACAAAGAAAACCTACCCAGGCAATACCAAAACATGGTAAGAAAAAAAGCAAAGATCAGGTAATGATGAATGCTGCACCTGTTTGCAGGCAAGCAGGCGCATAGCATTTGCGTTCTGCGTTTGGCCCGCATTCAGCATTCAGCGTTTAGCGTTCTGCATTCAGCCTTCCTTCTGGCTTTTATAATATTCCTTTATCAACGCCCACCCACCAACAAAAAACCCCGTCCCGGCTGAGCCGAAACGGGGTTTGCTTATATAAGTTTATAAAAATCAGTTCTTGAAGAAGATCTAGTCTCCCCAGATCTCGTCTTTGCCTTCCAGCCAGTTTTTTACCAGCTCGGTAGTCACTGACTTCGGACGCTCCAATGCAAAGCCAAGCGCTCTGTCCCAGATCAAACTGGCCAGTACACCCAGTGAGCGGCTCACGCCAAATAACACGGTGTAAAACTCATATTCCTTCATTCCGTAGTGAACCAGCAGCGCGCCACTGTGTGCATCTACGTTTGGCCAGGGGTTTTTCACTTTGCCAAGTGATTCAAGAATGGGCGGAACTACATCATATACATTCCATACGATCTGCACCAGCGGATCGTCGGAGAAATGACGTTTGGCGAAATCCATTTGCGCCGTGAAACGCGGGTCGGTTTTACGCAACACCGCATGTCCGTAACCCGGAACTACTTTTCCTTCACCCAGGGTTTTGCGCACGTAGGTCTCTATCTGTTTTTTGGTAGGAACTTCTGTTTTCAGCTCTTCCTGCATTTCCATGATCCATTTCACCACTTCCTGGTTAGCCAAACCGTGTAAGGGACCAGCCAGGCCATTCATACCTGCTGCCAGGCTCAGGTAGGGATCGCTTAATGCAGACCCTACCAGGTGCGTTGTATGGGCCGATACGTTGCCCCCTTCATGATCGGCATGAATGGTCATGTACAAACGCATCAGTTCTTTAAAGCTTTCATCTTCAAAACCGAGCATGTGCGCCAGGTTACCAGCCCAGTCGAGCAGGCCATTGGGTTGAATATGCTGATTGTTATGATATTTTCGGCGGTAAATGTAAGCGGCTACACGGGGCAGACGGGCTATCAGATCCATTGAATCGTCGAACACAGCTTCCCAGTAATCTTTTTTATTCATACCCTCGGCATAGCGGCGGGCAAAATTACTTTCGGTTTGCAGGGCCATAATGCCCGTCACAAACATAGTCATGGGGTGAGCGGTTACAGGCAGGGCATCAATGGCGGCAAATACGTGATTGGGAACATGCGAACGGCGTTGCCAACTGGCAGTAATGTATGCCACATCTTCATCAGCAGGTAACTCACCAATCAACATCAGGTAAAAAAGTCCTTCAGGTAAAGGTTCATTACCACCATTTATTTTTGGCAACTGCTGTTGCAGTTCGGGGATTGAATATCCGCGAAAACGGATACCTTCTTTTGCATCGAGTAATGAAGTTTCTGAAACCAAACCGGTTATTCCGCGCATCCCCTGGTAGATCTGAGATAATTGCACCTCACCGATCTTTTTACTTCCATGTTGCTTTAACAGATCTTTTACCTCTGCTGCGGATGTTTCTGCTTTTACCTTAAACCTGTCTTTAAGTATTCCCATGATGCAGTATAATTATTTGTAAATATGTAATAATGAGGGGAAAAGTTTGGCTAAAGTTATAACAAACCCTCCCAAAAGAGCAAAATTAATTCAGCAACGGTTACTATAGAAAAAAACAACAATCGTTCGTCTATATTAATATTTTTTTAATGCGTAGTTTTATTTGGGTGCAATACGATACAACCAAACAGCTACCATAGAAAATATAATATTTGGCATCCAGGCAGCCAGTAACGGCGGAAAATTTCCTTTGGTAGAAAAGGTTAATGAAAACTTATCCATCACTACAAAAAACGCGGCTGTAATGATGCCCACTGCCAGGTTCAATCCGCTGCCGCCCCGTGTTTTTCGGGATGAGACCACAGCGCCGATCATCGTTAATATGAATACCGAAACCGGGGTAGCGTCACGCCGGTATCGTTCTACTTTATAATCATTCAATCCTTCTGCACCCCGCGACTCTTCGCCTTTTATATACCGCACCAGTTCAGGGGTGGTCATTTTATCTTTCAGGTATTTATCGAACTTGATTTCGTTGGGCTTTAAATTCAGGTTAATCGTCATATCCGGAATAATGCGCGTTATCTCCTTTACGTCTTCAATTTTCCGTTCTGTTGAGTTTTGCAGTTTCCAGGTCTTTTTGGCTGTATCCCAACGCAGGTAATCGCTCCGCAGGTTGTACACCATTTTGGTTCCTTTAAACCGGTTCATATAAAAGTCGTTGGCCGATCTGGTAGACGTATCGTAATTACGCATGCCGGCAAACGTATTGGCATCAACCCTGAAATAATAATTCCGGGTACGCTTGGCAGCTTCCCCCTGTTCGTAAGAGCTTTTACTATCGATATAGGTTGTTTGAAAATTGCCTCGTATCAACTGCGCCTTGGGTATGTAGTACTGGGTAGCTATCCAGAAAATACCACCTAGTAAAAATGCCCCTAAAAAATATGGGCGCAACATACGGTTGAACTTTACCCCACTGGCCAGAATGGCTACCAACTCACTTTTACCCGCCAGTTTGGAAGTGAAGAAGATCACCGCAATGAACACCATCAACGGAAAGATCATGGAGATGATGAACGGAACAAACCCGAAATAATATTGCGTAATGATCTTTGACGTGGGTAAGCCGGATTTAACAAAGTCATCGGCCTTTTCGCTGGTATCGATCGCAACGGCTATTACCGAAAAGATCAACACCATAAACACGGTCGTAGAAATAAAATTCTTTAATATGTACCAGTCAATTTTCTTTATCATTCGGAAAAAACGCAAAATGTACGGCGGGGCAAATGTAGCAGAAAAAGAGCAGTTTGCTAGTCTTTAGCATTAGTTCTTAGTTAAACTTTAGGGAATGGGAACAGGAAATAAAGTACCTGGAATTCTGTAACTTCCGGAACCAACCCAAAAGCACAATCAAATAACCAATGATGCATAAATTTCTGATAACCTTAATCTGTCTGTTTGCCATGAACAATTTGACGGCACAGGTCAATGAATTGTATGAGAAAAAAGAATACATCAGCGGTACCGATACGCTGCGTTACCGCATTCTATACCCGGTTAATTATAATGCCAATAAAAAATACCCGCTGATTGTGTTCCTGCATGGTTCGGGCGAACGCGGTAGTGATAATGAAGCCCAGCTAAAGCATGGCGGCAAGCTGTTTGCCGATTCAGCCTTACGTCAACAATTTCCTGCCATCGTGGTGTTTCCGCAATGTCCACGTACCGATGCATGGGCACGCATGGGCTACGATCCTAATAAAAAAGATTCTCTCGGCAAATTCACGTTCCAATCGGAACAACCCATCGGTAAAAGCCTTGGCCTGGTCAATAGCCTGCTCGATTCGCTGGTGGCTACCAAAACGATCAATACCAAAAAGATCTACCTGGGAGGATTATCTATGGGTGGTATGGGTACGTTTGAATTACTGTGGCGCAGACCAAAATTCTTTGCGGCAGCCATTCCCATTTGCGGCGGTGGCGATCCGCAAAAAGTAACGATATATGGCAAGAAATTTCCTGTCTGGATCTTTCATGGCGATAATGACCAGGCCGTACCAGTTGGTAACTCACGGCTCATGAATAACGTATTGAAAGCCGCCCGCGCAAAAGTAAAATATACCGAATACCCCGGCGTGGGACACGATAGCTGGAACAATGCTTTTGCAGAACCAGCGCTATTGCCCTGGTTGTTTAAACAGAAAAAAAGATAAATATTAAGTCCTACATATAAGCCTACCATCCTCCCCTGGCAGGCTTATTTTTTTCCACTAGTTTAACATTCGTATTCGAGTGAATACCATGTGACTGAATTCAAAATTCAGCCTAACTCCCCTTTCCCAAAAAATCCTTTTTTGGAAATCCCGGCATAAATTTCTTACTTTATTATGTAGCACATAATATTCTTAAACCAAAATTTTATTCCCATGAGATCTAACGAATCTGCTTGCCATAGCCGTTCTTTTTCGGCATGGCTTTTACTTTTACTGATGATGGTTTTGGGTTGCCATAAAAAGCAACAATCTGCTGATGAGGCCATTCAACAGGAAGATAACAGAACGCCCCCAACAACAGAAGCCGCGGCCATTCACACCAGTATGAAACTTTTTGATGGCGGCAATGAAAGTATTTATCACTCTTTTCGCATCCCCTCTATTATCAAAACCAACAACCACACCCTGGTGGCTTTTGCAGAAGGCAGAAAACACAGTCCGAGTGATTACGGCGATATCAATGTGGTGTACAAAAGGTCTTTTGATAATGGAGCCACCTGGACGGCTCTGGGCGAAGTAGCCGCCAGTGGCAATGGAACCTGGGGAAATCCAACAGCAGTATACGACTCCAGCCCTGAAATGGGACCAAACGGCCGTCTCTGGTTGTTTATGTGTTGGAATGATGGAACTATCAACGAATGGTCAGATTTTAACAGTTGGGGCGACAGAAAGGTATATGTTTCCTATAGCGATAGTCATGGATATCAATGGACAACTCCGGTAGATATGACCAGCACCCTGGTTCCCACCGATTATACATGGGATGCAGTGGGTCCCGGTATCGGCATAAGGACAGCGTACGATCACCCGGGCCGCCTCATTATTCCTGCACTGAACAGAAATATTTACAGCGATAACCATGGCGTCACCTGGCAGTATGAGCGTATTCCGGGCACCACCGATGAAAGCACCATTGTAGAATTGATGGATGGCCGTTTATTAAGAAATGATCGGGCCAGATCAAGTATATGGGCAACCGCCAAAAAAAGAAGAAAATCATTTGGCACCATTGAAGGCGGCTTTTCGGCATTTGCGCCTGATAATGCTTTAACCGATCCCAAGTGTGAGGGCTCTATGCTTCGATATAATACCGATGCTCCGGCAAGAATTTACTTCCTAAACCCAAATGATGATAATCAACGCTGCAATATGACCGTGCGCATCAGTTATGATGAAGGGAAAACATGGGCCAGAAGCAGACCGATTTATAACTATAATACCTGCGATTATCCAAGTTTAACCGTTGGAAAAGGAGGTTACTCCTGCATGGTAAAAACGGCTGACTATTGCGTGGGCGCATTAATTGAGATCAATGAAGATCTTCATAGTGACGGCAGCCATAAATCCATTGAATTTCATAAGTTCAATCTTCCCTGGATATTAAATGGTAATACTGAACCGTAATTGATACCCCCCATCCCCCTAAAGGGGGAGTCGTTACCGATAACCAGGAAGCCCGACATATTGCCGGGCTTCCTGGTTTATTTTCTATTGCATAATATCTTTTCCAGTTTGCTGCTTCTTGAACTTCTATACTCCTCCGCCAGTTGGCGGAGGTTGGGGGCTTTACAACCTCGTCTGCAACCTGGTCATCATCTCATTCTTCCAGCTTATAAAATCGCCTTGCAGAATGTGCTCGCGGGCCTGGCGTACCAGCCATAAATAAAAAGCGAGGTTATGCACACTGGCAATGGTGAGGCCCAGTATTTCTTTCGATTTTACCAGGTGTCGCAGATAGGCCTTGCTGTAGTGATTGCTGATGTGACAGTCAATGCCTGCATCGATAGGCGAAAAATCATTCTCCCATTTTTTATTGTCGATATTAATAACACCCTCCGTGGTAAACAGCATGGCATTGCGCCCGTTGCGGGTAGGCATCACGCAATCGAACATATCAACGCCCAGTGAAATACACTCCAGGATGTTCCAGGGAGTGCCCACCCCCATCAGGTAACGGGGTTTTTGAACAGGGAGGTTATCGCAGCATAAACCGCATAGGTCATACAACATATTATCAGGCTCGCCCACACTTAACCCGCCAATGGCATTACCAGTTGCATTTTTTGAAGCGATGAATTCGCACGAAGCCTTGCGCAGATCGGTATAGGTGCTGCCCTGTACAATCGGAAACAAGTTCTGCGTGTAGCCATATTTATCAGGCGTTTCGTTGAAGCGGGTAAAACAGCGATCGAGCCAACGATGGGTCAGATGCATTGATTTTTCTGCATACGTGTAATCGCTGGGATAGGGCGGGCATTCGTCAAATGCCATGATGATGTCAGCGCCAATAGCCCGTTGAATATCCATGACCGCTTCAGGCGTAAACAAATGACGCGAGCCATCGATATGCGATTGAAACATCACCCCATCTTCTGAGATCTTGCGTGTGCCGGCCAGGGAGAACACCTGGTAACCGCCGCTGTCAGTTAAAATGGGCCTGTCCCAACCTTTAAAACGGTGTAAACCGCCTGCTTTTTGCAATACATCGGTACCGGGCCGCAGAAACAGATGATAGGTATTACCCAGAATGATGGGTGCATTGATCTCTTCTTTCAATTGCTGTTGGCTAACCGCCTTTACACTACCTACGGTGCCTACCGGCATAAAAACAGGGGTAGGTATTTCACCATGATCGGTGACAATATGTCCTACTCTGGCTTTTGACTGATTATCGGTATGCTGTAAAGTAAATTGTAAAGCGGCCATGTTTCAAAATTAGCCTGCAAAGATAACTGGGAGATTTGTTTTCCAATGGGTTGTTTCGGAATGCCTGTATCAGTTTTTGGTTTCTGGTTTTGTGGTTTCTGGTTTATTCTGTTTTGCCTCGCTTTAGCCATTTTGCACCCTTGATATATGACTTAATTATCAATTCCGGCCGGGGACTGCTGTTTTCCTAGTTGCCTCCTTGTCTTATTGTCTTTATGCCTTTTTGTATTGACAATTCACCATTGAAAATGGCCATAAAATTTAACCTGAAAACATACAATAATAAACCTTCATACCGGGGACAACTTCAAAAGAAAAAGCCGGCATTTTATCCTATTTTCGTGCAAAACCTTCACGGACCGTGCCTAAATTAATTTCTCTTATGGGCGAGATATCAACGTTTTTTATTACCTGGTGGCCTTGGATCTTGTTTTCATTATTTTGTCTGGCAACGATTATCCAGTTAATTTACTATATAGCATTTTTTAGGCGGGTAGCTTTCTTTAAACCGGTAACGAAGAATAAAACGCAAACCCATGCAGTAAGTGTTATTGTTTGCGCCCGTGATGAAGCTAATAATCTCACCAAATATTTACCCGGCGTGTTGGTGCAAACCTATCCAAGTACTCATGAGATCATTGTAGTAAACCACAATAGCCAGGATGAAACCCGCTACCTGTTAGATGAATTTAAAAAGACCTTTAAAAATCTGCAGGCCATTAACCTGGAGCAAGAAGCGCTGGGCATTCCCGGTAAAAAATATCCGCTTTCCATTGGTATAAAAGAAGCCAAACACGAAATATTATTATTGACCGATGCCGATTGTGTGCCTGCATCGGAATTCTGGTTACAAAAAATGCAGGATGCGTATCACGATGGTGTAGAGATTGTGCTGGGTTATGGCGCGTACAACAAAAAGCCTGGCATTTTAAACAAGCTCATCCGCTTTGAAACCTTTCATTCTGCCCTGCAATACATGTCGTTTGCCCTGGCCGGTTTACCGTATATGGGCGTGGGCAGAAACCTGTCGTATAAACGCGAATTGTTCTTTCGTACCAAAGGCTTTTCTTCCATCAACCATGTGGCCAGCGGCGATGATGACCTGTTTATTAACCAGGTGGCTACCAAACACAATGTGAATGTGGTGCTTGATCAGGAGGCGTTCACGTTATCTGAACCCAAAAAGCGATTCCGCGACTGGATCCGCCAGAAGAACCGCCACTACAGTACCGGCAAATTCTATAAACCGGTTCATAAATTTTTACTCGGACTCTATTCCACCTCACACTTTTTCTTATATCCCCTTTTTGTGCTATGCCTGGTGTTTTTCGACTGGCGCATCACATTGGGTGTATTTGGTCTGCGCTTCATTTGGCAGGCAGTGATCTATTACAACGCCATGAAAAGATTGAATGAAAAAGATCTTTTTTTCTGGTGGTGGTTATTAGATGTGTGGATGTTCATACATTATTTCATCTTTGCTCCTTCAATATGGAGAAAGCCCAACAAAAACTGGCACTGATCACCAAGTATTTCAGTGACTTCACCCCTGCTCAGCTACAGCAATTCACCGCTTTGGATGAATTGTATACTGACTGGAACAGCAAGATCAATGTTATTTCGCGTAAAGACATGGACAGCTTATATGAAAAGCATGTACTGCATTCATTAAGCATTGCAACCGCCTTTGAGTTTGCGGCCGGTTCAACCATTGTTGACCTTGGCACCGGCGGCGGTTTCCCCGGCATACCCCTGGCCATCTTTTTTCCCGAGGTTCAATTCTGCCTCATCGACAGCATTGGTAAAAAGATCAAAGTGGTGAATGCGGTGGCGGAAGCCCTTGAATTGAAAAATGTTACTACGCGCCATACCCGCATTGAAGATATCAAAGACAAACGTTTTGACTTTGTGGTTTCAAGAGCAGTTGCCCCATTGAAAGACTTATGGAACTGGTCGAAGCCATTGTTGAAAAAGCCTGTCCCTAACAGTGAAAATCAACAGCGGGGTTTAATTTGCCTGAAAGGCGGCGACCTGGCTAATGAGATCTCTGAAAGCGGCTGCAAACCACGTGTAATGGAGATCTATGAGATCTTTGCGGAGGAGTATTTTAAGGAGAAGTATATGCTGTTTGTACCGGCGTGAGACGGGAAACACCAGGCGTGAAACGTCAAACGTGAAAAATGAATGTTTCGGTACCGGCAACCGGTTTCGACTTGGCCGGAGTAACTGGCTGCCTGCCCCGACTTGGGGAAACTTGTAAACCGACACGTTGGATCAAGCTCTGAGAACTGTAACACATCCGTTGCCTCGCTGCCTGTATGCCTTTTGTTGCCTTTAGCTTGTAGCGTTTTCTCCCCCGACGAATCGAGGGAGCAGGGGTGCTATAATTTAGCACTCAATTAATAACGATGAGTGTTTTTATTTATAATGGATAAAACTACCTTAAAGTGGTATTTTACGTTTCGGCAAATAACTGAACTTTGTACTATGATGGATATAACTGTATGTATCGTAGATGATACAAAAGATATTCGATCTGCGTTGGAGCAGATCGTTACTATGTCGGAAGGATACCGGTTATTGGGAAGTTGTGCATCGGCTGAAGAAGCTATGGTGAAAATTCCTGATCTGAAACCGAACATTGTGCTGATGGATATTAATTTGGGTGAAGGAGAAAGCGGGATTGATGTTGTGAAGCACCTGAAATCAGATTACCCCGACATCCTATTTATGATGTGTACGGTGTATGAAGACGATGAAAAGATATTTGAAGCTTTGAGTGCAGGCGCCAGCGGATACATTCTTAAAAAAACAGCCCCGCATAAACTACTGGAAGCCATCAGGGAACTACAGGAAGGCGGCGCTCCCATGAGCAGCCAGATTGCCCGAAAAGTAGTGGCTGCCTTTCAAATCAAAGCAGCAGGGGCAGAAGCAACAGAACTATCACTCAGTGTTTTATCGAACCGGGAAAAAGAAATTCTTGAATTACTGGCAAAAGGAATGTTGTATAAAGAAATTGCCGCCAGTTTATTCATAAGCCAGGAAACAGTACGCAAACACGTATATCATATATACGAAAAACTACATGTAAATAACCGTGTGGAGGCGATCAATAAGTTCTTTGGCCGTTAGTGATCCTTACGTTTCGGGTAGACCTTTCCTCTGTACAGCAGATTTCAACAGCAAAAATTACCCACAAAGTAGTATTGCTTTACATATAATAGACGCCTAGCTTTGCATCTGGTTGCGACATCAAATACTTACATGCCATTTTACCATTCCTGTGCTCTGTTATCGATAACCTTATTACTTAAGGGGCTGTTCTGAAAAGGACGGCCTTTTTTGTTAATGTGATAATTAGATGATGTGATAATGAAATACAGCTTCAGCGTTTTCCATTATCACTTCATGCCACAAATAAAAAACCGTCCCTGTTAAGCCGGGACGGCTCCCTATTAGCTGACGTTTCCATTATCAAATTATCACATCATCACATTATCAAATTACCAGGGAA
This sequence comes from Niastella sp., assembly GCA_036379015.1. GTDB lineage: Bacteria > Bacteroidota > Bacteroidia > Chitinophagales > Chitinophagaceae > Niastella. The sequence continues at coordinate 1,948 of DASUVL010000672.1, read as the reverse complement.
TATCGAGTTTGTTATTCTTTCTGCTTACATCAGCCAATCGCATGGTAGGATCAATTTCAATGACCTTCAGCTCGGTAATTTTGCGATTAATTTCAAAAGTATATTGCGGATGTGTCCACTTCCAGGGCTCATACACGTTCCGTGGAATAGTAGCATCTTCAACCGGTTTTTCACCAAACATCAGGTACATGGGTATATAAGCCATGAGCTTACTGCCATCTTTAAACTGAATCAATACATCCATGGGCATGGGCATATTGCCAATACGTTTTAATCTGATCTTTGTTTTACCGCCTTCTTCCCACAAACTATCTATCCCATAATCTATCGTTTTAGTGGTATTCACAAAATATTCGCGGTACCAGTCCAGCTTCATATCACTGGCCTTTTCGGCAATGCGGATAAAATCATTTACGTTGGGATGCTTAAACCGCCACTGGTTGTAATAATCAATCAATATTTTATCGCGTACCTGTGCCCCAACAATATAGCCCAGCTGCTCCATAAACACCTCTCCTTTTGAATAAGCAGCAGCACTATAGGCCAGGTTGGTCTCAAAATGATCGGCGTGGGTTGTTAGAGGCTCTTCAAGGCGGCTGGCTACCAGGCCGTAGTAATTATCGTACGCATCTTCGTGCGGATTCGCTCTTCCCATCCAGGAATTACTTTTGGCCAGTGAATCAACCAGTACTTTTTTACGCGGACCGGTACTTACTTCACTTTGCGTGGCCTGGCTATTGGTAATCGTTTGCCAGTATTCGGTCACCAGGGAAGAAGCATAGCTGGTGAATCCCTCATCCATCCAGGCATATTCCGATTCATTGGTGCCCAGCATCATCTGGAACCAGCTGTGCATCCATTCATGTATGGCCGTGCTTATGCTGGGGCCAGAAAGTAGGGTTCCCATCGGGTATTCCATACCGCCATCGCCCCCATGTATAAATGAATACTGTTTGTAGGGATAAGCGCCGAATTTCTTTTCAATAAACGGCAAAACGATCACGGCTGCATCGGCTACGCGATTCCATTGCTCATCCATACTTTTGATATAATGTTCTGAACTGCTATATTTCTTTTTCTCCTTCTCAGCTAATGATTCATATAAGTTGGCATCGCGGTTATAAATTACATGTATATCCGGACCGTTGGCAATCGTTCGGGTCAGGTGTACATAATCAGGATCGGCAGCCCACATAAAATCGTGCACATTAGGTGCTACAAAACGCCAGGTAAACGTAGCACCGGCAGATGGCGGCACTTTTACGCCAGCGTCCTGATAACCAAAACCAATCTGGTTGGCATTTTGTAAATAACCGCTACCACCGATCATATACTTTTTATCTATGGTGATGTTCACCTCATAATCGCCCCATACGCCATAAAACTCACGGGCAATATAAGGCGTGGGATGCCAGCCTTCGTAATCGTATTCGCACATTTTAGGATACCACTGGCTCATAGAATAGCGTACGCCGGTTTGTGGATTATCGCGGCCACTGCGGCGAACCTGCAAGGGTACCTGCGCTTCAAAATCCATGTCAAAAACCGCTTTGGCTCTGGGTAAAATAGGTTGTGTGAGTGTTACCTCAAGAATGGTTTCCTGCACGGAATATTTCTGGGCAACGCCATTCATTTTTAAGGAAAGGATCTTTTGATAACCGATCTCATCATCCTTGAGGTTCAAAATGCGATCACGCACGCGGGGGTCCCAGTCGGCCCGGTTATTATATGTTTTTTGCCCCAGTGCGCGACTGCGGTTATCCATCATACTGTTGGGTTGAAAGGCATTCCAGTATAAATGATAGAATACTTTTTTGAGGGTATCGGGAGAGTTATTGGTGTACTCTAACCGTTGTTTACCGGTAAACCGGTTGGTGGTTACGTTCATGGCAATGTCCATCGTGTATTTCACGCGCTGTTGCCATCTGTCGGGCTGCGCCCATGATAC
>DASUVL010000671.1:0-2715 GCA_036379015.1 Niastella sp. | reverse complement strand
TTATCATTATTTACAGGTAAGGCAATGGCGCCGCTACATTCGTCATTGGCGGGCAATGCAGGTGATTCAATGTAGGTTGAGATATTGGTATTAACTGTGCTTCCTTTCAGGTATATGCGGTAATAATAAACAGTGCCCGGGGTTAAATTGGTCAGGTCTGCTATATTATTAGGATAATCAAAACAAAGTATAGATGTAAGACTATTACAGGAACCCTGAAACACCTGTATCACTGTAGGACGATCGTCGGGATTATAGGATTTTATCTGGTGACGGGTGCTGGTGGCTGTAAACTTGAACCAGATATCATTATAGGCAGTACCTGAGCAGCCAGGCATTGACAAGGTAGCTCCAATATTGGTATAGACAGTAGAACTGGTGGAGCCATTTGTAGGAATGTTAATGGCACCACTGCATTCATCGTTGGGAATGGTAGTTGTGCTGGTATTGATGCTAAGATTAAAAGTACGATTAACAGTAGCATCGCCATACCGGTTGTATATCCGTATATAATAAGTATTACCAACTGTAAGATTATTTATTACCGTAGCTTCTTTTTCATTCAACCCGGTGCTATTTATACAAGCCAGTGAAACAAAGCTGCCGCAGGAACCACTATATACCTGGAATATATAATCATCAAAACTTATTGGCGTAAGGGTAATATTATGCGTGGTAGCAGTAGCAGTAAACTTATACCAGGCATCTTTTGCTTCATACCCGGTAGCTACGCAGGGAGCAGCAGACTGCGTGGCATACCCCAATGCCCCATTGTAATTAAGCGTATTGGAATTATCATTATTTACAGGTAAGGCAATGGCGCCGCTACATTCGTCATTGGCGGGCACCTGGGCGTAGGTTTCAATGATAAAGAAAAATAAAAAGAACAATATTATCAGGCGCTTAACAGGGCGAATCATCTGAAGTAATTTTAACCAAAAGGAGTTATAAATAGTAAAATAGCCTTGAAATTACTATTTATATCAAATAATAAAAATTTAACCTATAAGTGTGTTAACTCCCGGCAAAACCGTGTCATTTTCGCCGATAACCGTGTAATGCGCTTTGTTACTGTTCGCTAATCAATTAATTTAACCATCTAACAATTCCTGGATGTCTTCAGTCTGCTGACCTGCTTTATATTTTTCTTTAGGCATTATTCTTTATAATACCTGGATGCTTCCAGAAACTGTTCAACCTTTTCTCCATCGGAGTAAGACAGTTCGATGATATCTTTGATAGCCTTCTTCTTATCGACTGCATGATCGTAGTAAGATTTACAAATGGTATATCCCATGAAGTAACCCAGATCACCCATTTCCTTTGCGGTAGTGCCATTGTATATCCATTGGCTGTAATCTGCGTTCAACATTTCCTTTTTGAAGGCTACTTTGAGTTCTGCCTCATGTGTTTTCCCATAGAGGATATATGAATGGGTGAGGGCTGTTCCCAACACAAGTTCGGTAATGAAATCACAGGCACCTTCATAAATGGATTGACCTAACAATGTTTTCCCTTCTTCCTTCTGTTGGGTGTGTACGTATTCGTGCACCGTAACGGCTACGAGGTTATCGATTTTTTGGGTCTTGAAAGCCTTCTCAATTCTTTTATTGGTGAACTCCGATACGTCTATTGAAGATGTGCCGCCGGTTAATTCCATGCCTACCAGAGCGGTATTACCTTCTGCAACGCCTGCGGACCTGAGTGCACCTACTGTAAAATAGATGGTAGCATAGCGGTAATCCGGATAAACTTTCTTGAATTGCTCTACTGCAACCAATATTTCCGCTTGTTTTTGTTTTACAATTAAGGTGTTGGGGCGGATCGATTTCCAAAATTTCGGGTACTGGCGAATTACCCGTGCCCATAGCTCAGGTGTATATTTTCGCATTTTCATGAATAGCTTTAGTCCATCAGTTCCATTGTCAGTATACAGGGTTTTCATATACTGAATCTGCTTTATAGTGTCCGTAATGGTTTGAACGCTGTCATAGGCGATCCAGAAGCGATCGATATCATCGATAAATACTTCTTGCCTGGTTTGTTGAGAATAAGAGGCTGATGAGAGCAACAGGATAAATACAAAGCAGTGCCGTTTCATGAATTTCATAGTGTGAAAGGTTTAATTTGAATAACGAATTTAAGGATTAAAAAAATGCGGAACTTTTGTTCGCAAATTCTTCGTAATTCCTTCGAGACTTCCCTTAGGCTTCTTCGTAAGCTTGCGAAGAACTTGCGAACGTGGTACGGCTGTGACTAAGCTGTGGCTCGAAGCATCTTCAAGGAAAAATTGTATGCCAATTTGTTCGGATTTTGTTCTGTATCGCTCCGGTATTGCGCCGGTATTGCTTTTGACTTTGTTCGGGTGTTGTTCGGGTACGCCCCGGGAAACCCCAGGCCAGCTCCGAAGAAAACCAAAACAATCTCCGAACAAAGATGGGCGTAAACCCGGCACAAACCCGGCGCATACCCAAACAATACACATTACGTTCATGCAACACGATGCCTTATACTACAATTTCTTCGGGAGTTGTCGCACGCGGCTTCGGACCTCGTTCGAGATTCGTTCGAGACTTGTTCCGGGTAGAGCGGTTCGTTGCCTCCCCGCTCCCCCACAGACCCGTGCGAGCAGCTTTCCTGCACACGGTTCCTCCATTTACGGTTTCGCTAAAAGTCGGCTGTGATAGATTCTCGGTTTCATCAATGGCAGCCATT
>DASUVL010000670.1:0-2163 GCA_036379015.1 Niastella sp. | reverse complement strand
TTTCACACACCAATTCCTTGAATATGAATAAATTCAAATATGCAACCGGCTAATGCTCATTAAAACGTTTTGACAGCTTTGATAGTATTGACTTACTATCTTTCAGCACTGGTTAGGGGTTAAATTTCTTTAACATATTAGCCAGGTCTTGCATGTATAACAAGTTTTTTGCCAGTTATAGCGGTTGCAAATTGGCCAGGTATTGTTCACAATTTTTTTGAATGGCTTTTTCCAGAGGGGTAAATGAAAATCCGGGGAGGGCTTTTAATAGTTTGTTGTTATCGAAGAAGGTAATGCTTTGGGCTACCCGGGCGCTTTCACGGGTAAGCAATGGTTTTTTACCCGAAAACATCGATTTCAGTTTTTCCATACGCCAGGCAATACGGCCAAGGAACGGTGTCGCCTCTTTGTGGGGATGTTTTTTGCCAAACCCATCGGCTATTGTATTGAATAATTGTTGAAACGACCAGTTATCACCGTTAACTATAAACCGTTCGTTGGAATGGTCGCTTTCCATGAGCAATACAGCGGCCCGGGCCACATCCGTTACTGCTACAAAGCCATTTATTCCTTTGGTATACCAGGGAAATTCATTGTAAACGCTTTTAAAAATGGCGCAACTCGACATGCTCCAATCGCCATAACCCAATACTGTACTTGGATTCACTATAACGGTATTTAAGCCTTCTGCTGCTCCACGCCATACTTCTACTTCAGCGTGATATTTGCTAATGGCATAGGAGGTGTGCCATTTTCCGGGCTGCCATTTCTTTTCTTCGGTTATTGTTTCCCCGGTAACTGTTCGGCCAATGGCCGCTACTGAACTGATGTGAACAAAACGCTGAACATTATTTTCAAGCGCCAGGTTTACCACGTTAGCAGTGCCATCTATATTGATTTTGTAAAGTGCCCGTCTATCCTTGTCTCCAAACGATACTTTAGCGGCGGCATGTATTACCGCATCCACTCCCTGCATAGCTTCGTCAAGCGATATCACATCCAGCACATCACCGGATACCCATTCAACTTTGGCATTAATGTGTTCGGGAATAAAAAATGGTGCAGCCTTACTGTGTCGGATAGCCCGCACAGCATACCCTTTTTCCACCAGTTCTTTTATGATGTAAGCGCCTATAAAGCCGGAACCGCCTGTAACGAGTATTTTGGTTAACAAGTGCAAAAATTAACAGGGCACGAAGATAACCTTTCTCTCACAAAACGGGTCATTATAAACACGTAATGCATGTTCTAAATTAATTTATGTGCATGAAGTAGATGTGCCGTTTGCCGGTTTAACTAATATTCATAATACCCTTTACCTGTTTTACGACCCAGTTGCCCGGTTGCTACTTTTTCTTTTTGAATGGGAGAAGGTTGTAGCCGGTCTGGTTTACCGAGGGCTTCGTAAACCTGGCAGCTTACGGCATAATTAATATCGTTGCCGATAAGATCCATGAGGCGGAAAGGGCCCATTTTAAAACCTGATGCTTCCAACAGGGTATCGATGGTTTGCAGGTCGGCTGCTCCCTGTTCTGCCAGTCTTAATGCTTCCAGGTAATATGGGCGGGCAACATGATTTACAATAAAACCCGGTGCATCCTGGCATAGAACGGGCGTTTTATCCATTTGCCGGGCGGTTTGTACAATGGTCTCAATAGTCTGTGCATTACTGAATGGAGTAGCTACTACTTCTACCAGTTTCATGATGGTTGCCGGGTTAAAAAAGTGCATGCCTGCTACCCGTTCGGGATGTACGACTTTTTTGGCAATTTCGGTAACCGACAGGGATGATGTATTGGTGGCAAAAACCACTTCACTGTGATTCACTTCGGCCAGTTGATTAAACAATCCCACTTTCACTTCCGGTTTTTCAACTATGGCTTCAATAACCAGGTCGGCCAGGCAGTCGTTGATGTCGGCAACAAATTGAATGCGACCCAGAATAGCAGTAGCCGTTTCTGCAGCAATTTTATTTTTCTGCACCAGGGTTTGCAGGTTGCTTTCCATTGCTGCCCTGGCTTTTTGGCGCATGTCGGCACTTACATCGTATAACAATACATAAAAGTCGTGTTGGGCTGCTGCCTGGGCAATACTACTGCCCATAGTGCCTGCGCCGCAAATACATATAGTTTGTACCATGGTGAATGGTCAATGGTGAATGGT
>DASUVL010000669.1:0-4023 GCA_036379015.1 Niastella sp. | reverse complement strand
TGCCTGGAACAACAGGGCATTGGTTGTAGCGAAAGACGGTTTGTACCAGTTCGATTATTCCAATATTAATAACATCCGTTTACTCAGTAAAATAGGCTTGGATTAATACCCGGTTATGCAAACAAAACTACTTTTTCTTTTAGTTGTTCTTACCGGAAGTGTTCTTATAACCAGTGCACAGGATGCAAAACAGGAACAGCCGGCCAAAAAAGGCTGTTCCTGTTCTTTTAGTTCCATTAACCAGGCTGGTATATTGAACGGCGCCAGGGGCGCTTATTTCCAAATTCAATCCGTTAACGGTATTAAATATAAAACCTGGTTCGCGGGAATAGGCGTGGGCTTCGATAATTATTACCGTTCGGGCATTCCGCTGTTTATTGATGTACGAAAATATTTATTTGATAAAAGCACTACTCCTTTTCTGTATGTAGATGGGGGCGTTCATATTGTAATTGATAAGAACGACCGGTTAAATCAATGGTATGAAGATAGATATCGGAATGGGGTATATACAGAAGCTGGCATAGGGTATAAATTTGGTTTTCAGGGAAAAGACCGGTGGGTGCTCAGCGCGGGTTATAGCTATAAGTACGTAGAGCGCCGGAATGTATATATTGGCGACTGTCCTACATCACGCTGTTGGGAAAACTATTATACGTACAAGAGTTATTTGCACCGGTATACCATGAAATTGGGATTTCAGTTTTGATGGTCAATATTACCCTTTCAGGAATTTTACATTTCGTTGTATACCCTGGTATTTCGCGCGCTTTAATGGAGAGTGCCTGAATATTTGTTTGAACGCTTCTTCGGATAATGATTCCCATTCTTTAGTGGTGAAGTTCAGGATCTCAGGTATGGGTGTGAACCCGGTTTCACGGGTAGGTTTGGCAAACCGGTTCCAGGGACAAACATCCTGGCATACGTCGCAACCAAACATCCAGTCGGCAAACTGCCCTTTTTTATCATCGGGCAACAGCATATCTTTTAATTCAATGGTATAATAAGATATGCACTGGCTCCCGTTGATCACCTTGCTGTCGGTAATAGCGCCGGTAGGACAGGCGTCGATACATTTGCGGCAACTACCACAATAATCTTTGGCAAAAGGATCGTCGTATTCAAGGTCAATATCCACGATGAGGGTGGCAATAAAGAAGAACGATCCCTGTTGTTTGGTGAGCAGATTCCCGTTTTTACCGATCCACCCCAGACCGCTGCGCTGCGCCCAGCTGCGTTCCAGTACCGGCGCCGAATCAACGAACCCCCGTCCGTGTACTTCACCAATGTGTTCATTGATCAGGGCCAGCAAAGCATGCAGTTTGCTTTTGATCACCTCGTGGTAATCTTTTCCATAAGCATATTTTGAAATATTGGGCGTGTCGGGTTGTTGTGTTTGTTGTGGAAAGTAGTTCAACAATACCGTGATCACGGATTTTGCACCCGGTACCAGTTTGGTAGGATCAATACGCAGATCGAAGTAGTTTTCCATATACTGCATATTGCCATGCAAACCTTTGTTCAGCCATTGCTCAAGTCGCCGCGCATCTTCATCCAGTTGCTGCGCCCGGGCAATGCCGCAAAAATCGAATCCCAGTTCGCGGACGAATGATCTTATTTGTTGGGTATGGTATGAAGTATTAGACAAATTTTGTTATGGTTGATGCACTCTATTTTGCTTCCAGGTGCAATTTATGAAAGAACCGGTGAACCGCCGGCGCCAGTACCACGCCCATATTGGTAATAAAAATCACACCGCTGAATAAGGCATAGAATGAGGAGAACCAAATACCCGAATCGCATAAATTGGTTAATACAGGTCCCATACCCGATAGCAGCATGGCGGAGTTATGAAACGCATCGAGCCAGCGAATGTTCGAACAGGTACTATGAAAACCGAGAACACCTATCAGCAAACAAAAAGCCATGATAAACAGGGCTACCATCAAATTTTTTACAACCCTTTGATAGAATATTTTCCTGGGCGCCAGTGGTTGTTTTTTGTGTTCGTACATACACTTTACTATTTCCTTGTTATTTCTTGTTTTCTGTACCTATTGATTCAGTATCCGATATTCATCAGGTATATATTCCTCCTGTTCCTGTATGCGGAATTGTTTGCGGAAACCCGAAGGGGTAAGCTGCTTCAGTTTTAAAAACTGTTTGTTGAAATTAGCGAGGGTATTGAACCCGCTTTCATAGCTGATCTCCAGTACAGACTTTTGGGTATCGATCAACAGTTTGCAGGCATGACCAATGCGTATTTCGTTCAAAAAATCGACATAGGTTTTCTTCGTGCATTTTTTAAAATAACTGCAAAAAGCAGGAATGCTCATGCCGGCAGTAGCAGCTACATCGCACAAGGCAATTGTTTCCTGGAAATTATCGATGGTGAACTGAAATATTCTATCAATGCGGTCTTTGTTTTTAGCCTGAAAGGTTTTTACTTCCTGTGTAGACACAGTTTCATATTCGTGGGCTGTGGCTATTACCTGTAAACATTCGCATAGCCTGATGATGCGGGCAAAGCCCTGTAAATGCTCCAGCTCAATTAACAACGATTTTAATTGTTGCCGCGTGGCGCCCTGTATTTTCAAACCCTGCATAGCCTGGGCAAACAGTTTTATGATGCTTTTGCTTTCGGGCAGTTGCATGAAAACGGGTCCCCAGAAGTCGTCGGTAAATTGTATCACTACCGCGGCTGTAACCAGGTCTTTATGTGCTTTTTGAAATGTATGCGGCAGGTTACTGCCCAGAAAGAAGATATCGTCGGTTTTAAACTCGCCGATATAATTCCCGATAAAGGCCGTGCCTTCACCTTCCAGGAACAGGATCAGCTCATATTCAATGTGCTGATGCCAGGGTACTTCAAAATGAGGCGTTCGGTAGGTGCGCGCCACAAAGGAAGTATTCTGCGAAAGCGGTAATTTTTCAACTAATGGTTTCATGCCAGCTGGTTATCATCATATTATAAATAATGCCGGTATTTTGACCTTTCCGATAGTGCTTGTTTGACACTATATTAAGCAAAAGTAAACATATCGGATATCAGTTATATTAAAATAGTTTAGGTTTTCGCAAATAAAGTGGTAGGCTATTTTAGGATAATCCGGTAATTTCGATCCTTCGATAAAGGTTTTTGGTTAACAGGGCAGCAGGTGTAGGGTGTAGAATCAGAACTTATCTCGAGCTTGCTGCCTTTTTCAGATCACAAATAGCAAATTCCAAAAGCTCAAATCGCAAATCTCAAATAAATCTCAAAACTCAAATCTCAAACAATAGCGATCCTGAATTTGGAATTCGGTTCATGGTTTTTCTTTGGATCTTGAGATTCGGTTCATGGTTTTTCTTTTTTGGTTCTTGGAATTTATAAATCTTAAGCTGCCATATGCTACTGCTCGGAATTGATGTAGGCACATCTTCTATTAAAATTTCTGTGGTAGATGCCCAAACGCAACAATGCAAAGCATCTGCTCAATATCCCGAAACAGAGTCTCCCATTATTTCACCGCAACCCGGTTGGGCCGAACAGTCACCCGACATGTGGTGGGACCATGTGCAGCAGGCTATAAAGAAAGCACATGCCAGCGGTGCATATGATGCTGCCGATATTGGCGCTATTGGTATTTCGTACCAGATGCATGGCCTGGTAATGGTTGATGAGAACCAGCAGGTACTACGCAACTCTATTATATGGTGCGATAGCCGGGCTGTTGAAATTGGTGACAAAGCGTTTAAAGCGATCGGCAAAAAAACTTGCCTCTCTCACCTGTTGAATTCACCCGGAAATTTTACTGCTTCCAAACTGGCCTGGGTTAAAGATGAGGAACCGGATACCTATAAAAAAGCGGTTAAGATCATGCTGCCCGGCGATTTCATTGCCATGAAAATGACGGGCGAGATCACGACCAGCATCTCTGCTTTATCAGAAGGTATTTTCTGGGATTTTAAGAAGGATAGGATCAGCAAGGATGTGATGGAACATTTTGATTTTGATAGTGACCTGATCCCTGCTGTACAGGA
>DASUVL010000668.1:0-17588 GCA_036379015.1 Niastella sp. | reverse complement strand
GGGCGGGCAAGGTACTACTGTTGATGTGATCCTCACTTATCACGCCCCGTTAGGTAGAGCCGGCGAACAGGTAGCCCGGATATTTACACCGGTATTTAAACGAATGTTGGAAGAAGAGATCAGCGGATTTAAGGAATTCGTGGAAACACATCAAACGATTTTAATACCGCGTTAATCAATGTTGGATATATGGATTTTGAGATGTGCGATATAGAGCCTGTGGTAAGAATGCAAATCTCAAAATCCCTTTTTCTATTATATCAGCTTATATCAGTAATTCCTTAATTAGGAACATATTCCCGCAAGTGTACTGTATCCTCAAAGAAAGAAGTCAGAATCAATATATCTTCAGGTCCACACCATTTCATGTGTTGTCCGTCATACTCATGCGCAACAACAGCTGGAGGCGCTACAGCCGGTAACATATTATTCAGATTCTCTAACAGATTTTTTTCGCTGATGGCTTCCGTGCCGTTGAGTTGCACCGGTTGCGGCCAGATAGTCGTATACACGGCTTCCTCATACGTTTTACCCGACAGGAACATGATAGGTATTAATTTATTTACCTGCCGTATTTTGCTGGCCAGTGAAAAGTTGGTGTGCACCGACTGATTGTTATCGAGCAATACCAGATCAGGACTTTTATCAGCATAATATTGCCACGCTTCGGATGTATTCATACAAAACCACACCCGGTAACCAGCCTCTTGTAACACTTGTTTAACAAAAAGCCCCAATACCAGGTTATCTTCAGCCAGTAATATAGTAACAGGTTTCATACAAGAGTATTAATGACATTTTCGAAATATAATTGTGTTGACTAACAAATATTTTAAGTACAGGTTTCACAAGTAAGCGGAAACCTGTACTTATAATTGTTTATTTAACATTACTATAAGAAAGGTCTTTAAAGAAAGTTACCAATCCTTCCATGTTTACTTCCAACACAATTGTTTTGTTATTGTTTGATAATTCTATAAAATAATTGTCTTCATCTGCAAATGCATTGCCGTACAATATCATTTCGCTCTGGTTGTATTCGTTGTCATCATACAGGATTACCGATCTTGTTGTGTAATCGCTGAAGTGTTTTTCAATATATTTTCTGGCAATGGCAGGCATATCTAAATAGCTGACCGGCGTTGTGGTACCTATCAGTTCATTGTTATAATCATAAAAGGCTTTCATCTCTTTGCCATTCAGGGTAAAAGCAGCCTCTTCGATACCAATTTTCTTCCAGGTTACATTCGTCGCATTCGGAAACTCGATCTCAAAATGTTGTTCAGCCATATAAGTTGGTTCTGTTAGTGCTTTCTCTCTTTTGATCGCTCTGTTCTCTTCCCGTTGTGATCTGGGTATCTTGTGTGAAGTACTGTTACTGGCATTGTAGTATGCAAGTTCATCTTGTGAAAATGCGGTTGTAGCGGTAAATAGCAGTATGCTGCCGAAAATGAATACGTGTTTCATACCTTATATTTTTTGTGTGAATGTTTTTGAACAATGGTATGACGGCAGAAAGTTTCTTTTGTTACTGCGATGGTGCTCGTTTAACGGGGGCTTAACCAGCGTGAAACGTGAAACGGTCTGCCAGCTGGCGGATGAAACGATATAAAAAGAAAAAGTGCAATACATATGTATTACACTTTTTAATTCCTGATTTTTTATTTCTAATTCTTAATTTCTTACAGGTGATCCAAATGCGGCATCAGGTGTTTGCGCATGGCATTGGGATAGGCTTCGGAATTATCGCCATATAATATTTTAACCAGGTCGGCATGTGTTACCGAGCCTACTGATGTATGATCGAGCTTTGATTCATATTCAACTACGTATTCAAAAACGGGCATCAGAATATCCTGAAAACGTTTCAGGGTTTCGTTGCCGGCCATATCATATAAGGTAGAATGAAAATCAACTTCGCAGCGTATACGTTCTATTTGTGTGGTGGCTTTTTGCTCGCGTTCTACAATTACATCCAGTCTCTTCAGGTGTTCTTCTGATTTGCGGCGAAACAGCAGATCGCCCAAACCTACTTCCAATACAAGACGCAATTCAAACAACTCCTTGCGCACATTTTCATCTAATATAGTAGGGTGTATGATCAATTCAAGACCTTTCATCACATCAGGCTGGGTAAGTATCATGCCCCGTTTCTTACGTGATTCAATCATGCCCAGCATACGCAACCGGCTGAGGGCTTCCCGTACCACATTTCTGCTAACTCCCAATGCCTGGGCAATCTCCGTTTCCTTTGGAATAGGATCGCCCGGTTTAATGGAACGTTTAATGATGTACTCGCGCAGGTGTGTTTCCACCTGATCGGCCATCGTGGTATAAGCGATAGGCTTCAGTTTAAACAGGTCTTTATCGATGCTCATATATTCAAAAGTAATAAAAAAATTAGATGAATATGTAATACTTAATGAATTGTCTGTTTTTGTGTCAGTAACCCAAATGAGTAAGTTTAAACAATCGATTGCGTACGACTGGTTTAAACCGGCTGTATCTGGTACTGCCTATGACTGTTTGTTCTTCAGGCTAACGGGTGATCTAAAAGGCGTAAGATATTGAAATAGTGCATGCTGTACATTAATCGCGAAGGAATGATTCTCCCTTGTCCAGGCGGCCTCATGATGCGGGAAACAGCCAACAAAGTTATCAAGTACAAATTGTCAGGCAAAAATATTTGGTATAAATGAGTAGAGTTCTATATTTGTATTATGTAGTACATAACGACGTATTGCTTCTTAACCACGTATTGCAAAACTAACGACAAGCCATTTATGAAAAAGATTCTTACCTGGTTACTCACAGGCTGCTGGTTACTGATTAGTGCCGTTGGCTTTGGGCAAACCAATCCGATTGTTTCGGGGACCGTCACAACGACTTCTACCTCCGAAAAGCTTTCCAATGTAACAGTTACTGTAAAGGGTGCATCCCGGGCTGCTGTCACCGATAACAGTGGCAAGTTCCAGATCAAGGTTAACTCGTTGAACGATACCCTGGTGTTTTCGTACATAGGCGCTCAACCAAAAGAGGTGGCCATCAACGGGCAACAGGTAATTAATATTACGCTGGATGCGGAGGCCACCGCTCTTACTGATGTAGTGGTGGTTGGATACATGACACAAACCCGCAACAAAACAGCCGCTGCCATATCAAAACTGGCTGCAGAAGAAATGGTTAATACCCCAAACCCGAACCCGGTACAGGCCATTCAGGGAAAGCTGGCCGGGGTTTCGGTTCCCATTGTAAACGGGCAACCGGGTTCAGGGGCCAATAATATTCTCATTCGTGGCGGTACCAAACTCAATTCCTATGGTACGGGTGTGGGAACTAGCAATGGCGGGGCCAACAGCACGATAGATGCTTCTAATCCGCTATTTGTGATCGATGGCGTGTTTCGTTCCTCTATGAATGATATCAATCCCGATGATATTGAATCATTACAGGTGATGAAAGACGCGGCCTCCACCGCTGCGTATGGCGCCCGTGGCGCGAATGGCGTAATTGTCATCAAAACCAGGTCGGGTAAGTTTGGCGCTAAACCAGTGATCACCTTTAACTATCGCCGCAACTGGGAAACCCAGATGCGCGAATATGACTATTTAAGCGCCAAAGATTATCTTACCCTGGCCCGCACTACGGTGCAAAACACCGCAGATGGGCTCAGTAAGGACAACCTCTTGAACAAAGGTGGTTTTTCGGCAGGTACTACTACGTTTACAGCAAAAGGTCAGTATAGCAATTCCATTAACCTGACCGCATTATACGACAACATTGTAACCATTGAAGGGCAGGATTATGTAGATAACCTGCTGGCCAAAGGATGGCAGGTTATGGATGATCCCATTAATCCCGGTACCAGATTATTGTATGCCGATAACAATTACCAGGATATGTTGTGGAATACTGGCATCTCTGATAACTACAATGCCAGTGTGAATGGTGGTGGAGAGAACGCCAACTACAATGTGTCGCTGGGCTATGTGAAGCAGGCAGGTATTTTTGTAGGGACCGACTACAAACGGTATAACGTGCTGGGCAATTTTGGGTTTAAGGTCACCAAAAATTTCAAGCTCGATGCCATGGTGAATTACCAGAATGTGATCCCCAATTATGTGGAATCCTATACCAATGACCTGGTACGGGGCACCCGCATAACACCGTTGATCCGTATTTTCAAGGATGATGGCACACCTACTTTTGGTGAAGTGCCTACCACCCGCAACCGTTTTCATACATTGAAATATGATGATGTTCGCGTTAATACCGAACGCATAATATCCCGTTTGGCGGGAGATGTAACTATCATAAAGGGCTTACACTTCAGACCGGCGGTCTCCTATATACTGGACGATTACCGGAATATGGTCTTCAGAAAAGCATATCCCGGTTCTGTACAGCTGTCCACATCGCGTCAGAAATTTCAGAATTCCATTAACACGCGCCAGTTGATGATAGACCAGATAATGCAGTATGATCGTTCCATTGGTAATCACAATTTCAGCGTACTGGCCGGCATTAACTATACCCACAAAACCGGAAGTATTATTCGGATCGGTTCGCAACGGGCCACCAACGATTATGTATATACCATTGAAGAGCCTACAACTGCAAGTATAAACGGACAAACTGTAACCAACGTAACCGATTTTAAAGATTCTCTGTCTGATGAAAAATCTGCCAGTTACTTCGGACAGTTCAGTTATGACTATGATAACAGGTACCTGGTAAGCGGTTCTATCCGGTATGATGGATATTCTTTTTTTGCACCGGACAATAAATATGCAACCTTCCCTGCTTTATCGGTGGGCTGGAACCTGCACAACGAAGCATTCTGGCATGTTAAATATGTAAATGCCCTGAAGTTAAGAGCAAGCTGGGGTGCTTCCGGTTTAAATGATCTTGAAATGGGCGATACCTACGGAAGTTATGTAGGCACCACTTATGCACAAACATCCGGTATCGTGCGCGAGAACCTCGCCAATCCCAGTTTGCAATGGGAGTCAACCGAAACTACCGACCTGGCATTTGATGCCGCATTTTTTCAGAACAGGATCACGCTAACGGTAGATTATTATAATAAGTTGACCAAGAACCGGATTGCTTCAAAACCATTACCGCTCGAAGGGCCTTTTGCTTCTATTAAATATAATAACGGAGCCATACGGAACAGGGGCGTTGAAATTGAACTATCTGCCACTGTTTTAAAATACAAGGAATTTACATGGAAAACCAATTTCTCCTTCGCAGTAAACCGCACGGTGGTAACTGATCTGCCGGATAATGGCCGCGACAAGAACCGCCAGAGTGGTGGTACAGTGTACGACCCTGCTTCAAAGAGTGAAGTGGAAGTAGGCGGTATCGCCGAAGGCGAACGACCTTATAGCTTGTATGCATTCAAAGTAGAGGGCGTTTTTTCAACCGATGCAGAAGCGGCTGCCTGGGGTAAAAAAGACCTGATGGCTTCTCCCTCGGGTCAAACCGTAGGCAAACATGCCGGTGATTATATCTGGGCCGATCTGAACGGCGATAATATCATCGACAGCCGCGACATGGTATTCATGGGGTATCGCGCACCCGACAAGATCGGTGGTATGCAAAATACATTTACCTATAAAAACCTTACCCTGCGTTTTGCAGTTGACTATGCATTAGGCCATGTGATCAGCAACGGCGCATTGGCCCGCTCGTTAGGCCAGGGCCGGGCCTTTAATGAAGGAGCTCCCGCCGAAGCTTTGGGCAACGACATCTGGAAACAACCCGGTGACGTTGGTAAGAAATATGCCCGCTTCTCTTTTGCCGATTATGATTTTGGCCAGCGGAACTACATTCGCCAGGTTACTACCGTTGGTACCAATAACTCCTATGGTGTTGATGTAAGCACGATGTTTGAAAAAGGCGACTTCCTGGCTTTCCGCGAAATTTACCTGGGGTATGAGTTGCCGAACGAACTGGTGAAAAAAGCACGCCTCAGTGGATTGAATATATTCGGCAGCATTTATAATATAGGTTACCTAACAAAATACAAAGGTGTGAATCCGGAAACGTACAGTGGGTTCGATGCGATCGGTTATCCGCGTCCCCGTCAGTTTTCCCTGGGCGCCACCGTGCGGTTTTAGTAATACCTATTCATAACGATTGTAATTACAGTATATGAACAAATTATTTCTTCTTATTACAGGCTACTGGTTGCTGTTAATAGGGACCGGTTGCGAAAAGGCAGTGGAAGCAAAAACAGAATCGTCTATTACCGATGCTGTTTATTTTCAAAATGAAAACGATTTTGATCCGTACGTTGTGGGAATATATATGTACTTGCGGGGTTCATCCAGAACCGGTCCACAGAATGTCACCGGTATTGTCAACAACATTACTTATGGTACCGAGCGAGGTGAGGAATTGATATCTGCCCTCAATTCCCGTTTTACCCAGGCGTGGACGCAAACCATTACGCCTACCACCGGTGCATTTGATTACACCACCTGGTATAAGGCCATTGGTAACTGTAATTTGTTACTGGCAAGAATTGAGAATTTCACCTTTACCAATGAGAGCAATAAAAAAAGGGTGATGGCAGAAACGTACAGTTTGCGGGCATACCTTTATTTCAGTTTGATCCGCATTATTGGCGATGCGCCGTTAATGCTTGAATCAATCACCAATGTAAATGTACCCCAGTTGCCCCGGTCAAAGGCAACCGATGTCATGAAACAGATCATTGCCGACCTTGACCAGGCAATTACGCTGTACCCTGAGAAAACGATTCCCGGTAAATACCGTTTTTCCTACGTTGCTGCACAGGCATTGAAAGCTGACGCTAAACTGTGGAGTGCAAAAGTGCTCGGCGGTGGTAACGATGATTTCAATGCTGCCATTGTTGCGCTGGCCGAAGTGGAGAAAACAGCTGGTCTTGCCTTGCGCACCGATTTCAAGGAAGTGACTACCTCCAGAACTAATAGTGAGATCATTCTCGCTGCTTATTTCAACCGTGATGAGAGCTTCAACAATTATTCAATCAACGCCCTGCCTTACGAGGCGGGTATTGCCGGAGCAACCAATAAAGATAGCATACCCTTTTGTATTACTACGTCGAACGGACAGGGCGCTTACCAGATCAGTTCTCAATCAAAAGCCTTATTCGCCAGTGGTGATAAACGCATCCCCTTTACCTGGATCACCGAACGCCAGGGGGCTACACAAAAGATTTCATGGATCACCAAACTGCCTGGAAATAAGTATGCCGATGACCGGGTACCAGACAATGATATCATCATGTATCGCCTGGGCGAGGTCTTTCTTATGGCGGCAGAAGCATATGCCGGCATCAACAATACGACAAAAGCGATCGAATACCTGAACAAGACCCGCGGCCGTGCAGGTATCGGCAATTATTCCGGTGCAACAGATAAAGCAAGTGTTGAAAAAGAAATACTGGATGAGCGTGGCCGTGAGCTGTTCTTTGAGAACAAGCGCTGGTACGACCTGGTGCGTTTCCATAAAGGCGGTACTATTAACGTATACACTTATGTACCTAACCTGGTTGGAAAAACCACACCATTGTTCTGGCCGCTGGCTGCCAATGTACTGGCTAATAACGGGGAGCTAAGACAAACTGATGGCTATTGATCAATAGGCAAGAGACAATGGGCAATAAGCAATATATAATAGGGGCTAATCCCGACAAGTTGAGGTCAAGAGATTGAATAGAAACTTAAACAATAAACTTCTTCTTCCCCCTTTTAGGGGGTTAGGGGGTAAAACAAACGATGGAACCATTACGGGCAGCAGCAATCAGGGGCAATTGGGCAACGTTGTTAATACCCATTAATAACGATGACAGCATCAATTACAACAGCCTGTCAGCAGAGATAGATGCCCTCATTGCCATGCAGGTAAATGGTATTTATTCAAACGGAACTGCCGGTGAGTTTTATAATCAAACGGAAGAAGAATTTGATACCATCAGCAACATCCTGGCCGAAAAATGCAACGCCGCAGGAATGCCATTTCAAATTGGCGCCTGCCATACCAGTCCGGTTATGGCACTTGACCGGGTAAAACGGGCGGTAGCGCTGCAACCGGGCGCCATACAGGTTATTGTACCCGATTGGTCGGCACCTTCTATGCCCGAAGTGATCCGCTACCTGCAAGTAATAGCCGAAGCCGCAGGGCCGGTGGGATTGGTTTTGTATAATCCACCCCATGCCAAAAAAAGATTGAGTCCCGAGGAGTTTTACCAGGTAAAAGAAGCCGGTATTAACCTCGTTGGTTGCAAAACCGTAGGCGGTGATGCGCAGTGGTATGCGGCCATGAAAAAATGGGCGCCTGAATTATCGCTGTTTATACCGGGACATCACCTGGCAACGGGTGTAAGTCTTGGTGCACATGGGGCTTATTCAAACGTAGCCTGTTTAAATCCGGCTGCTGCACAACAATGGTATGAGCTGATGTTAACGGATCTGCCGCGGGCGCTGAACCTGGAGAAATGGATTCAGCTCTTTATGAGCCAGCATATTCAACCTTATATAAGTACCAAAGGGTACAGCAACCAGGCGGCCGATAAACTGTTAGCTGCTATTGGCGGATGGGCGAATGTGGGTACGCGTTTGCGCTGGCCTTACCAGGGCATTGATGAAAGCGAGGTAGCCAGTCTGCGTGCCATTGCATATGAAATGATGTCGGAGTTCTTCCTCCTGACATCGCCCACCGCCCGCGTGTCGCTGAAGCTTTAGACGCTTGCGCCAGAGCTTCAGCGTCGGAGCACGGAGGCGCAAGCCTTGGCGAAGGTGGGACGTCGAAGGGTCGAAGGATGATGGCGGATACTGAGCTGGTCCTGAGTCCCGCTTGAGCGGGAAAGGATCGAAGAGTCGGAATTGATTAATGATAAAACACTATGCAACGAATAATAAATAATTGCTGCTTTATTTTTTTGGTCACCCTGGTATGGTCACCTTTTCCCGTTCGTGCTCAGATAACAATAAAGCCCGATACCATGGCGCTTTTTGTGTCTGGCACGGACGGTTATAAAAGTTACCGTATTCCTGCTATTGTCACAACCACCAAAGGCACGCTGCTGGCTTTTTGCGAAGGCAGAAAGAACAATGCCGCCGATGCCGGTGATATTGATATGCTGGTAAAACGCTCAACCGATGGCGGCCGTACCTGGAGTGCACAACAGGTTATCTGGGACGACAGTACCAACACCTGTGGCAATTGCTGTCCGGTAGTTGATGAAATAACCGGTGACATTTGTTTATTAATGACCCACAATTTGGGTGATGACAAGGAAAAGGATATCATAAAAAAATTGAGTCGCAGTACCCGCACCGTTTGGATAAGCAAAAGCAAGGATGACGGCTTAAGCTGGTCCGTACCCGAAAATATTACCGCCACCACTAAAAAGAAAGAGTGGGGGTGGTATGCAACTGGTCCTGGTACAGGCATACAAATAAAGAACGGTCCGCACAAAGGACGCCTGGTTATTCCCTGTGATTATAGTTATGATGATTCAACCACCATCCCAAAGGAGGGACATCCTTCCATGGGCTCGCATGCTATTTATAGCGATGATCATGGCGCTACCTGGCAATTAGGCGGCACCATTACGCCAAAAATGAATGAATGCCAGGTGATAGAAGTGGCAGATGGCAACGGCACGTTGCTCATGAACATGCGCTCGTATTTTCAACGCAACTGCCGCGCCCATGCGATCAGTTATGATGGCGGCATTACCTGGACGGCCCCGGTTGATGTACCTGCGTTGGTAGAACCGGTTTGCCAGGCAAGTATTATCCGGTATTCATGGCCCAATAAAAAAACTAAAAGTTGCATGCTGTTTCTGAATCCGGCTTCAGCTAAACGGCTTAATATGACCATCAGGGCAAGTTATGATGAAGGACAAACATGGCCGGTGATCCGTACTTTATTTTCAGGTCCGTCGGCCTATTCCTGTATGGCCATTTTACCAGATGGAACGATCAATTGTTTATACGAAGCGGGGAGCAAAAATCCCTACGAAACCATTGTTTTTCAAAAACTGATTGCGAAAGAGCTATTAAAAAAATAAAAAATTCAAATTAAAATAATGAGCACATCCTTGAGCCATCTTAGCGGACTAATATCTGCACCCTTTACTCCTATGCATCCCGATGGAACCATCAATTTCAGCAAAGTACCCGATGTAGTGAACCTGTTAATTGATAATAAGGTCAGGGGCATGTTCGTTTGCGGCAGCACCGGTGAAGGTCCCTCACTTACCACAGAAGAAAGAAAACAACTGGCAGAAGCATTTGTAAAAGCAGCTGATAAAAGATTGAAGGTATTTGTGCATGTAGGGCATAATAGTATAGTAGAAGCCCGGCAACTGGCAGCCCATGCACAGGAGATCGGCGCTGATTATATTTCTGCTACGCCTACCACTTATTTTAAAGTAGATTCCATTGACCTGCTGGTTTCGTGCCTGCAGGAAATTTCGAAAGGCGCCCCGGCTTTACCGTTATACTATTATAATATTCCGGCCTTAACGGGTATTAACCTCGATATGGTAAAATTGCTGGAGAAAGTAGGGGAGGCCATTCCTTCTTTTGCCGGTATTAAATATACTGCTCCCCAGATCCACGACTACCAGTCATGTATTAACTTCAGTAATAACAAATACGACATTTTTTATGGTACCGATGAAATGTTGTTAGGGGCATTGGCTACCGGCGCCAAAGGTTTTATTGGCAGTACCTATAATTTTGTAGCGCCTTTATACAATGCACTGATTGAAGAGTTTAAAAAAGGGAACCTGAAAGAAGCGCAACGACTGCAGTATATTTCAGTAGAAATGGTACGAATTATTGTAAAGTATGGCGGATTACGCGCGCAAAAAGCGATGATGAAGCTCATTGGCTGTGATTGCGGCAATGTACGCTACCCGCTGAATCCGTTTAAAGAAAGTGAATACAAACCGCTGGAAACAGAGCTGAAAAATATTGGTTTCTTTGACTGGGCCTGCAAGCCGAAAGCAAGCCAGGTTGGTCAAATGGTAAAGTAGTATAGGAAATGGTGAATGGTCAATGGTCAATGGTGAATTGGTTCCCGAATTTTTCGGGTTGCTAAATTATCAGCGGCTTTATTCACCATTCACTATTCACCATTCACGATAACGAAAGCGATATGAAAAAACTTCTTCCCCATATATTTCTCTTCTTCCTTTTCCTCTCGGGCACCTTGTTCGGTCTGGGGAACGATTCCACCAAACCTTACCTGCAATGGACGCAGTTACCTGCTATTCCTTCCACCGTAGGTTTTGCCGGTTCTTTTGCCGGTGTTTCCAATGGTGCATTGCTGGTTGCCGGCGGTTCTAATTTTGGCAATGGCACGCCCTGGAATGGTGGCGCCAAAACCTGGTACGATAAGGTCTTTGTATTGGAGCAGGCTAATGGCTCCTGGAAAGAAGCCGGCCGTTTACCGCATCCGCTCGCATATGGCGTATCATGCACCTGGCAGGATGGGGTGATCATAGCCGGCGGCAGTGATGCTACAAAACATTACAGCGATGTGCTGATGCTGCGTTATAAGAACGGCCAAATTGAAATAGAGAACCTGCCCTCTTTACCCGCACCCATTGCCAACGCCTGTGGCATAATCATCGGCACCAAAATGTATATCGCCGGTGGCATAAAAGACCCAACCGCTACACAAGCCGAAAAGAATTTCTGGGTACTTGATCTGGTCCAGCCGGCATCGCAACGAGTTTGGTCTGCGCTGGGATCCTGGCCTGGTGTGGGCAGAATGTTAGCCGTAGCCGGCACCCAGGAAGGCGCCTTTTATTTAATAAGTGGCGCCGCATTGACCAAACAGGCAGGCGATAGCACGGTTGGTCGTACCTTTTTAAAAGATGCTTACAAATATATCCCTGGCAAAAGCTGGGTCCGCATAGCCGATCTGCCACAATCCGTAGCTGCAGCACCTTCGCCCGCCTTCACAACCGGCCAAACGCATTTGTTAGTATTTGGTGGCGATAACGGACATTATTTTGCGCAGAACGCTACACTGCAACAAAAACATCCGGGCTTTGCGCATAACGTATGGATGTATAATTCCATTACCGATTCATGGAGCACCATAGGCGACGTTTTTACCGATAAAAAAGCAGATGCAGAGAGCAACCCCCTTGCCAGTACCTGGGCGCCGGTTACCACAACAGCCGTTGTTTGGAATGGTAACCTGGTGCTGCCAGGTGGCGAAGTGCGCCCCGGCACCCGTACCAACCGGGTGTTGATGGCTACCGCGGTACATCCGCCCGGTGGCTTCCACCTGTTCGACTGGACTATTGTAGGTATATACTTTTTGCTGGTAATAGCGATCAGCGTTATTGTATCGCGCAATATGCAACGTACTACCAGCGGTTTCTTTTTAGGCGGCGGAAAAATTCCCTGGTGGGCAGCGGGGTTAAGCATCTTTGGTTCCAAACTAAGTGCGCTTACTTTTATTGCCATTCCCGCCAAAGCCTACGCTACCGATTGGGTATACCTGTTGAACAACGTGATGATCGTGGTGGTGGCGCCCATTGTAGTATATTTCTATCTGCCCTATTTCCGGAAACTAAAACTCACAAGTGTATACGAATACCTGAACATCCGTTTTAACCGGAATGTAAAATGGCTGGGCAGTTTAACGTTTGTCGTGTTCCAGGTAAGCCGGTTGGGTATTGTAATTTATTTACCGGCCCTGGTGCTGAGTGCGGTTACCGGCATCGATATTTTTATCTGTATCATTGGCACCAGTCTCATCACAACCGCGTATAGTGTATCGGGTGGTATTGAAGCCGTGGTTTGGACAGAAGTAATGCAGGTTGGGGTATTGTTGGGTGGAGCGTTGGCAACCTTGTTTTTCATTGCCAGCTCTATGAACGGTGGGTTCGGACAATTGTTTTCCGAAGCCATGCACCACGATAAATTCCGGCTGGCCATTACCGACTGGACGATCACCGAACCGGTGCTTTGGGTAGTGTTTGTTGGAGGTTTCCTGACGCAACTGGTTACTTATTCCTCTGACCAGGTAGTGGTACAACGCTATCTCACCACTTCTACCGAAAATGAAGCTAAAAAATCAATCTATACCAATGCGATCCTGGTTATCCCCGCCTCGCTCATTTTTTTCAGCGTAGGAACGGCGTTATGGGTGTATTATAAGCATCATCCGGCTGCATTAAATCCACATGGCCGCACCGACGATGTTTTTCCCTGGTATATCAGCAATCAGTTGCCATCTGGTTTGGCGGGGTTGGTAATTGCCGGGTTGTTTGCGGCAACCATGTCTACCATCAGTTCCAGTATGAACTCTATTGCTACTGTTATCACCACCGATTTCTACCAGAGTGTGCGACCTGCGAGTACCGATAAGCAGCGCTTTGGTTTTGCCCGGTGGACGACTGTAATGTTAGGTGCGTTGGGTTGTTTGATTGCCATCTATATGGTGTACCTGCGCAACGCTTCTATCTGGGACCAGTACATTAAAATAATCGGGTTATTTGGCGGTTGCCTGGCCGGAATGTTCGTTGCAGGAATTTTCTTCCCGCGTATTCACAGCGCAGGCATTATCGCCGGGTTTATTGTGAGTGCTATCAGTCTGTATTTTATTCAGGCAGCAGGTATTATTAATTTCTTCCTGTACCCCGCAGCGGCGGTTTTAATTTGTGTATTGGTAGCGTATGTTACCAGTATAATATGGCCGCAAAAGAAGCCAGGGCAGGTGACCTCCTAAAATAAAAAATGGGCATTGGTGACCCCAATGCCCATACCAATTATTTTTATTTACTTAGAACTTACAACTTATACGCGTACTCAATTTTCCCGATCAGCATCTTGTTCTTACCAAAGCACTCATCTTTTTGTTTAAGACCTTTCTCGTCATACCGGTAATACCATTTCTGGTAATCGGCGCCGCCGCCGGTAGTTACCAGCATCATGGCTAAACGGCCGGTTTCATCGTATTCAAAAATGTAATCGGGTAAAAGTTTTTTAGCGCGGTTATTATATCTTACTACATCGGTTAACCGGCTTTTATCGTCGTAATAATAATAAACAACAGGTTGTTCAATACCGCCATGAACGCTTCTCTCTTCGCCTACGTTTTCTTTTTCATCCAGTTTAAAGTTCACAATAGTGGTATCTGAACTGTTCTTTATTTTAAGCATTTTTTCGGGCTTACCGGCTTTGTTATAAAACCACAGGTGTTGTTCCCTGGTTGAATAGCCGCCGGGCGAAAAAGACATATTGCTAATACCGGTAATAAGATTGTTGGCATCGTATGTATATTGAATGACCACTTTATTGCCTTCGGTAGTATCGATGCTTTGGATCAATTGGCCCTTATCGTTAAAGTAATGGGTGATTTCGTCTTTACCGCTCAGGCTGGTTAAGGTTTCCGTGGTGATCGTAGCAAAATTATTCGATATGTCCTGTGAACCGCCAAAACCCTCAATGGGTTGATTATTGTTATCGAAGCTGGTCATTTTTACCGATTTCACTTTATTAGCTAGGTATATTGCCCGCTTTTTGGCAATTTCGTTGGTCATCACCAGGTCGTTGTAGTAGTGTTGACTGTATGCTGTATGAGCAATAAAGCTAATAAGAAGTGTAAAACCCAATATTCTGATCATATTATAAACAGCTTATTTTTTTAGCGCTTTAGTAACGAATAATTTGGTCCAATAATACAACCTAACTGTGAATTTTTCTTTAAAATAACCCGTTTCCTTATTTTTAGTTAAAATTTCCCCTTTGTCACATAGTAAAGAACGTCATGAGAAAATCTGCCTGAATTGTAATTCGGAACTGCATGGAAGATACTGTCACGTGTGCGGTCAGGAAAATATCGAGCCAAAAGAAACGGTCTGGGGCCTGATCACCCACTTTTTTTACGACATTACCCACTTCGACGGTAAGTTTTTTAGTACAACAAAGTATCTGATAACCCGGCCGGGTTTTTTGCCAAAGGAGTATGTGGAAGGCCGGCGCGCCCGGTACCTGCATCCGATCAGGATGTACGTCTTTTCCTCCGCTTTATTCTTTCTCTGCTTCTATTCCATGTTCCATTTTAATTTTAATATGGGCGAGGATGATAAAGATGATGACAATGAAAACAATATCGTCATTGCTTCCATGGATTCTGTTAGATCAAAGGCATTGGCGAATGCTAAGGACAGGCATGATTCTGCGGTTATTGAAGACGCATTAGGTGTAGAAAAACCGTACAGGTATAAGGACAAAAAGGATACGGTTCAAAATACAGCATCTGGTCAGAAAGCGGACACCGTTCAAAATACAGATAAAGGACAAAAGAAGAAGAAAAAGCGTTTTAATTTCAACGTCACTAACCCCGATAAAAAGTATACTTCCATTCCCCAATACGATTCAGCTCAGAAAGCCCTGCCTGCCGGCAGGCGCGATAACTGGCTGGAACGTCGGCTCAAACACCGCGAAATAGAACTGGATGCCCGCTATAAAGGCGATGACGGGGCCATGTGGAAAGAACTGCTGGGAAAGTTCACCCATACATTTCCCTACCTGTTGTTTGTTTCCTTGCCGTTGTATGCTTTTTATCTTAAGGTATTGTATTGGCGACGTAAACAGTTCCTGTATGTAACACACGGAATATTTTTAATATACCTGTATATTTTTACCTTCATTGACTTATTGGTGTACTTTGGGCTGAACAAGATACACGATTCAATGGATTGGGGCTGGATGGCTTGGTTTGAAGGAGCCGTATTGTTGTATGGGGTATATTATGCCTATAAAGCCATGCGGAAGTTCTATGGACAGGGCAGGGGGAAAACGGTGCTTAAATTCTTTATACTAAATACATTCGCCTTCTGGTCCATGATTTTCCTGTTTACAGCCTTCTTTTTATTCGCCATGTTTAAATTTTAACAAATTAGTGATTATGCAACAACAACCGGTGGCGACAGCATTTATGCGCCTGGTATCTATTATGGACGATCTGCGCGAAAAATGTCCCTGGGATAAAAAGCAAACCGAGCAAACATTAAGGCCATTAACAATAGAAGAATTGTACGAGCTGACCGATGCCATCACTGAAAAAGACTGGAAAGGAATAAAAGAAGAGATCGGCGACCTGTTGCTGCATATTGTATTTTATGCCAAAATTGGCGCAGAACAACAGCAGTTCACGCTCGAAGAAGCCATCAATGGCGTTTGCGATAAGCTCATCCACCGCCATCCGCATATTTATGGCGATGTAGTGGTAAAAGATGAAGAAGATGTAAAACAGAACTGGGAAAAACTGAAGTTAAAAGAAGGGAAGAAATCGGTGTTAAGCGGTGTGCCGGTTTCGTTACCGGCGGTGGTAAAAGCCACCCGCCTGCAGGAAAAAGCCCGCCAGGTTGGGTTTGAATGGGATAACCGCGACCAGGTTTGGGATAAAGTGACCGAAGAAACAGAGGAATTGCACGAAGCCGTGGCTGCCAATGAACCCCACCGGATAGAGGAGGAGTTTGGCGACCTGCTGTTTTCCCTGATCAATTATGCACGATTTTTGCAGATAGATGCGGAGAATGCCCTCGAAAAGACCA
Source organism: Niastella sp. (assembly GCA_036379015.1). Lineage (GTDB taxonomy): Bacteria > Bacteroidota > Bacteroidia > Chitinophagales > Chitinophagaceae > Niastella. Next base: position 997 of record DASUVL010000668.1, on the reverse strand, counting down.
ATAAAAAATTTATAACGCGGTTTACCCGCATGGAACAGATTGCGTTACAGCAAGGTAAACCACTGACCGATATGACCCTGGCTGAAATGGATGCCATCTGGAACCTGATAAAAAAACAAAACCCCGATACTTGAAGCATTTGCAGCACAAATTATTAAACAGGCATACATATACATTATTGGCTGCCATAAGCCTGTTTACCCTTGCTTATTTTTTGAACAGGTACGTTACCGATGTTACTTCGCCCCGGTATTTTGCCCGTATAATTCAAAACAGGATACAGCAAAAGGAAAAAGATTTTCAGCAACTCGCCAGCGATACTGCTTTAATGGGATCACTGGTAGATCAAACCTATACCGAAGCCACGCTGCAAAAATTGCTCGATACGGAAAAAGGCTACGGATTATACATATATGATGAAACGGAAACGGCATTTGATGTGCCGCCTGCCCTGCTTTTCTGGAATACACAACTGGTTCTTCCGTTAAAACATACCGCAGAAGACAGCGTGAGTGGCCGCATGGAACGGTTGTCGAATGGGCTTTACATAAAGGAAGACAGCATGAGCAGCCGGTTAGACCGGTTGTCGAACGGTCTTTATATCCATGCTTCCCGGGTTTTATTCCTGCGCAATGACCGGCGACTGGTTGCCGAAGCGCTGATACCGGTGATGCGGAAATGGCAGTATAACGTGGAAACGGAAAATCTGCAGAAGGAGTTTGTTGGCTTCAAAGGAGCTACGCGCCAGGTTGATATTTCCAATAGTGTAACAGATTTTCCGGTAAAAAGTGTAAAGGGTGATGTGTTGTTCTATTTGCAACAAAACACGTTATATGGGCGGCCGCATAACATGTGGGTGATACTGGTGGTGATAGCTGGTTTTTTCCTGTTGTTCCTGTTCCTGCACCAGGTAGCCGATTACGTTTGCCGTAATTATGGCATCTGGTATGGAATATCACTGTTAGCCGGTGTGGTGGGCGCCTTGCGGTTGATCGTG
>DASUVL010000667.1:0-2312 GCA_036379015.1 Niastella sp. | reverse complement strand
TTCGTAACCCTTGCTCAGCAGTTCTTTGCGATGGTCTTCTTCGTTCAACGCCATATCTACACACAGTTTGGCTGTAGCCAGTATCTGGTTGATGTTGTCATGCAACTCACGGCCAATTTCCCGCCGTTCCTGTTCCTGCGTTTGAATGGTAACCTGGGTAATAAGTTTCTGCGTTTCAATCTGGTTGCGCACCAGTTCTTCCTGCATTTTCTTACGCTCGGTAATATCCATCATGGCGCCCAGTATGCGATAAGGTTTGTTGTGCTCGGTTTTTAAAATATAGCCCCGGTCATATACAAATTTGTAAACACCGTTGGCCGATTTATACCGGTATTCTTCCTGCCAGTGATCTCTTCCTTCCTTCACACATTCATCAATAGTTTGCAAGATCCGTTTGCGATCGTCGGGGTGAATGTTCTGATGATGCCATTCAATGGTGTTTTGTACAATCGTTGGACTAAAACCAAAAATGGATAAAATACCTTCGTTCCAAAGCACATCGTTGGTACGCAGGTCCCAGTCCCAGATGGTATCGCTGGTGGCTTTGATGAGGGTGTTATACCGTTCAAAATTTTCAACCACCTTTTGCAGGATCTTCTTTCTTTCAATACTGTATTGAATGGATTTGGCCAGCAGTTTATCGTCAAACTCTCCTTTAACCAGGTAGTCCTGCGCACCGAGAGAAATGGTGTTCAGTGCTACCTCCTTATCAGATAAGCCAGATAATACGATAATGGATATGTGCCGGGCTTCTTCATTAAGCCGTACAAAAGAATTGATACCGTCACTATCAGGTAGGCTCAGATCGAGGAAGATCAGATCGGGTTGATGTTCGTGTAATAAGTGTAAAGCTTCGCCAAGGCGCTCGGCGCGAAATATATTTTTAGTGGGAAGTTTACTTAGTTTAAGATACTCACAAAACAGTACGAAATCACTTTGGTTATCTTCCACCACCAATATATTTAAAGGAAGGGCAGCTGCAAGCATAGCAATATTTTGAGCAGTGTATATTAAATAATATACTACCCCAGAGCTTATAACCTTTAACCTTGTTTTCCTATAGGTGAATTTATATCAATTAAGTATTGTAATCAATAAAATCAATACCATTCACCGGGCTACTGTAACTGGATGTAATCTACTGTTTTTGGACAAATTATTTCGCATAAACCTTGGGTATGATGGTAAGCACTTATTCTTATGCGAAAATTAAATTATTTGTATATGTCTTGAAAACGCTACTGTATTGTGTAATGATTACCTGTAAAAGCCACTAAATAATTACTTTTGCGCGTATGGAAAAACCATCTAGCTACTGCGAGGCTGTTCAGCGAATGGAAGCCGGAAATGTGCATACGCATTATCATGATAAGGAATACGGTTTCCCCATTCATGATGATAATGAATTATTTGCCCGGCTGATCCTGGAGATCAACCAGGCCGGTTTAAGCTGGACGACCATTTTAAAGAAAAAAGATAACTTCTTTAAAGCCTTCGACGATTTTGATATTCAGAAAGTAGCCCGGTACAGCGATAAAAAGAAAGAAAAATTGATGCAGGATGCCGGCATTATACGCAACCGGCTTAAAATAGAAGCGACCATTGAAAACGCCAAAAGGATAGTGCAGTTGCAGAAGGAGCACGGTTCTTTTAAGAACTGGCTCGATGCCAATCATCCGTTATCGAAAGAAGAGTGGGTGAAGCTGTTTAAGAAAACATTCCGGTTTACGGGGGGAGAGATCGTTGGCGAATTCCTGCAAAGCACCGGTTATTTGCCCGGCGCGCATATCAGTACCTGTCCGGTGTATAAGGTGGTGATGAAACATAAGCCGGCGTGGAGCGCCAGGAAATAATGAATATTGAATTTTAAACAGAAGAATGTCGAAGTTGGAAGACAAAGTTCTAAGTTTAGGGCACCTGTATTTCCTTCAACATTGGATATTCAACATTTAATATTCAATATTGCCTAGAGCTTCCACTCAACCACCTGATTCACCCATTCCTCTTTATACGCCGCTACCACTTTGATGTAATTATCTGTGTAGCCTTCCATCATACCGGTTTTATCGTTTTTTTCAAACAATACTTTACGGGTGGTGCCGGCGTGTTGCTGGTTAAAATACTGCGTTTTCATATACGATAAATTGCGCAGTGTTTTATTGCGTTCATGCCTTACGTGTACCGGTACTACCGGGCCCAGCGTAAGGGCATGGGTATTATCTCTTTCAGAGTAGGTAAATACGTGCAGATAGGTTACATCGAGTTCGTGCAGAAAATCGAATGTTTCCTGAAAGTCTTCATCAGTTTCACCG
>DASUVL010000666.1:0-5997 GCA_036379015.1 Niastella sp. | reverse complement strand
GCTGTTTGTGTTATACTACTTTTTTTATTATAGGATATTTTAAAGATGGTCCCCCCTTTATCATCGCTTACATATAAAGATCCATCGGGCCCCTGTGCCAATCCGCATGGACGATGGTCAGCACGGCCATTAGCTGTTTTTTCAGAAGAACCGGAGAAGTTATCGGCAAACACTTCCCATTCGCCATTAGGCGTTCCATTTTTAAAAGGCTGAAACACGACAAAAAAACCTGCCTGAGGTTCGGGAGCGCGGTTCCATGATCCATGAAATGCAATAAAGGCTCCGTTCCTGTATTTTTCCGGAAACTGGTTACCGGTATAAAACAACAAACCATTGGGGGCCATGTGCGCGGGATAAGCAACAGCCGGATCAATGTATTCAGCGCTTCCCTCTTTTTTTCCATCACCGCCATATTCGGGAGCCTGTATTTTCTTTTTTTGAAAACGATCATAATATATAAAAGGCCAGCCGGCGTTATCTCCTTTGTTTAATGCATACATACACTCTGCCGGCAGTTCGGCATTGTCTTTTGTTGTATACATGTCGGGAAAAATAGAATTCAGGTTATCTCTTCCATGTTGCATTACAAACAGCTTATTGCTTTGATAGTTCCAGTCAACAGCTACCACGTTACGCAAGCCGGTAGCATAACGAACACCTTCGGCATAGGTTTGATCTTTCTGGTCACGCTTAAACACCCATACCCCACCGCTTGTTTCCAGCAACGGACAACCTGCAATACCCAAAGAACCTTTCTGACGGTCTTTTTCCTGGCATGAGTTCGAAGGGCAACCAATGGGTATATACATATTCCCGGCGGCATCCATCATAATAGATTTTGTATCGTGGGTGCCTTTGTCTACCAAACCGGTCACGATCCGTTCCATTGAATTTGTATCTACCTGGTTGTTCGCATCTACTTTGTAGCGGAATATTTCTGAGTTGGAAGATGTATACAAATAACCATCCCGCAGATATACGCCTGTGCCACCATAATTACCAAAGCCGAATTTCAGCCTTGCCTGTCCATTTTCTTCATGTAACAGGAGGGTGCCATTGCCATTTACCGGTTTTGCGAGCCGTACGTAAATGTCGTTTTGAGGCGTCACTATCAAATGCCGCGTTTTACCAAGCTTATCTGCAACAATTATGGCAGAAAACCCATCGGGTAATTTCAGGCCTGTAGTATCAGAAAGTTGTGTTTGTGTTGTTCCTGCAAGGGGTAAAAGCAATAATAAAAAAAGCGTAACCAGTAAATTGTTCCTATATGAATTCATTTCTTTACAATAAGCGAATTAATATGAATGATTTTTAATATCACTCAAAATAGCTCATTTCGCTTGTTTTTATTCAATAGGTTTTAATTGCTTAATAAATTGCTATTCTGATTTAATTTATTTACCTGCGGCAACTACCTCACTGATTTATTGAATAGTGTCAGGGCTAAATTTAACAATTACCCCTTGCCCATTTTTCCCGGCCTCACTTGATATATATAAATCCCCGTTTTTGTTAAAACATAACCCTTCGGGCTGAGGAAAGGTCTTCTTATCTAATTGGACCCTGGATCTTATGTTACCATTTGCATCTGTAATAAACAACCTCGAAGATGGACCATCCAATATATACAGGTCGCCGCTTTTAGGATGTAAAGCTATATCCGAAGGTTTGATCTCCGATTTTCCTTTTTTCTTTTTCTTTCCTTTATCACCCTTATCCTTATCTTCATTGTCATCGGTAGTCACCGCTGATTCAATATAAAAAATGGCATTCGAACCCATCTGTTTGGTTGTAAGATCAAAACTATAAATGCCTTTCCTGTCTTTTTCCTGCAGATCTTTTTCTTTAACCGCAATAAGCAGTCTGTTATTTGCACTATCGTAACATAGAGACTCCGTTTCATTTTCTAATTCAAGGGGCAGATCATATGTTTTAACGACCGGCTTTTTGCCCTTTTGCGGTTGAACTTCATACAAAAAACCGTCAGATCGTAGTACATACCAGGTGTTTTGCACCAAAGCCAGTCCTTCGTAATCACCATTTCCGGCAAATTGAATTTGTTCATCAATACTTTTGCTTTGCAGGTTATAGATATAGATGACCCCATCATTGTCCTGAATACAGGCCATGTGAATATCATCCTGGAATACATTTGCTGAGATCTCTTTTAATGCTGACGGTAGTATCCATTCCTGGCTATCAGCAGTTTGGGCTGGCCTCGAATCAGCGTTTGCTACACGAATTTCAGTTGGCTGTTTTGGTGCGGGTTTGAAAATATATTTCATATAATAAACGAATCCTCCAATAAATACTACCACTATAGTGATCAGCAACACAGCTTCTCTTTTTGACATATAAAAATTTTAGGTTAGATGCAGAATTTGTTGTTATGCCATAATGGGGCATTTCTTCTTCAACCCGGTATAGTTAAAAACATTGTTCCATACCCTAAAAATAGCCCCAAAAATGCGTCCAGTTCAGAATGAATCGGAAAAGACCCAAAAAAAGCAAGGACCGCATCACTGCGATCCTTGCTCAGGAAGTTCCGGACATTCAATTTTACGTTATCTTTTTACAAATTTCCTGGTAGTGAGATCCGGCCCGTTGAATAGCCTGATAATATAAACACCTGGCAAAAAGCGACCAACACTTATCGTGCTTTTGTTCCCCTGAATGGTAGCTTTCAACACCTGCCTTCCCATAATATCCGTTATGAGGATCCGGGCATCCTTTTCCAACGGCTGGCTTATATCAATTGTAATTTGCTGATCAGCCGGGTCAGGGAACAAGCGAACATGATTATCATTTGATACCGGTAATTCTGACACTTCTAACCTGCTGTTGCTTGTTGGTGTAAAAACAAAATGATTTAAATTAAGCAGGTAGCCTTCACCGCCCGAGAATGACAGAAACAGATCATGAACGCCGCTTACACCACTGGCAGCGGTGTTTACTGTGGTCCAGTTTTGCCAGCCACCCGTGTTGGTAACGTTGCAACTGCCAATTTGCGTACCCCCAGCGGCATCGATGCGGAGCTTTATGGCTCCCCCTGTTGCATTGCACGCAACGCGTGCTGAAAAGCCACTTACACCTGATCCAAAATTTACGCTATTAAACCGTATCCAGTCGCTGTTGTGAATATAACCGACATTTAAACCGCCTTCACTGCAGGTTTCTGTTTGTATGCCCAACATAGCGCTATAGTTTTCTGCCTGTATAGTAGAAAAAGCACTTATAGTAACACCGGGTGTTGCATTGATGGTAGTCATTGGATTCCAGTTATCAATGACTTGCGGATTGGCGCTGTTTGCTTTTAAAACATTAAGCATGGTGTATGGTTGCGCCTGGGAAGAAGATAAAATATGCACCCAGGAAGGCCGGGAAGCGGGCACATAACCACTTCCTGAATTACTGTATTCATTAAACCGGGCAGTTGCCTGATTGGCAGCATTGCCCCAGTCGTTCCATCCTGCCGCCTTTATTGCAGCCGACATATTGGTATTCCTGAATGTAACCGAAGCATACGCACCCCATGGACGTCCCAGGTCGGTGATCGCGGTGCCGGCACCGGTAATACGACAGTTATTGAACACATAGCCATATTGTATATGCTGAGCGGTACTGGCGGCGGTAACAGAAGTGCCGCCTTTGCAATAAATATCACAGTTCTCAAAAAAGGATATGGCGCCGCCAAAAATGAAATCAGTGGTACCTTCAAAATAGCAGCTTTCATGATATGACCTTCCGCTGTGGGCATAGTAAGTGTCCTGGTTGCCGAGAAACCGGCAATTCTTAAATATCGCCTTATCGGCCGTTGAACGAACGGCTACAGCCTGGCCCAGGGAAGGGCTTGCCGTATTGGCGAAAGAAAGATTCGTAGCATAAAAGCCTGCCCCATTAATAAAGCAGCTTGCTGAATTGGAAGTTCCATAAGGCTGGCCTGTTGCAGGGTTAATCTTATTAGCAGCATTGTCATACGTTAAAACCGTACCTGTAAGACTTTGACCTATAAAAGTCAGGTTGGTCTTGTTTGAAGGCACTGTAATGACCTCATAATACGATCCGTTCTTGATATAGATCTCCGTTCGCGACGAACTGTTTGAAGGTGCGGCGTTAACCGCAGCCTGCACAGTGGTGTAATTACCTGAGCCGTCCTTAGCCACAACTATATCATACTGTGAGTAAGCGTCAGCAAATGAAATGGCTGATACGCACATTAAAACGCATATGTACTTTTTCATAATGACTGTTGGTTGATTTATGATTAGAAAATGGTAGTGATGATGCCCGATCCGTTGATGCCTGATGACATAAACGGCTGGTCAAAAGGATGCATAGTAATATAACAGCTATTAATAGTCACTACTATTCAGCATTTTGACTTCCCAGTAAGCAGGGATGAACATTGGTAGCCCGGTTGGCTAATTACCAGGGGGACCCGGTCTCCGGAAAGTTTAACTGCCCATGGGCGTTGAAGAATATGTTTGTGTGAGATTGCGCCTGTATATGTAACAGACATAGGAATAGCATTTGAATAGCAAGCTTTTTCATCGTTAGTTTGATTAAGGATGTAACAATTGACAGCAATTACTGTTATAGCGGACCGTTAGTTAAACATACTGAAAGATTATTGGTAGAGGGTTTGTTTTTAGATCAAGTTGGTTCAAAAATTGGTAGCGGCAGCGTTATGTGCTTGTATATTAATGGCTACAGTATGGAAGAAGAACGGATATACCGTGGTTGAACGCAGGCAACCGTATTTAAAGCGCAATTCCTAAAATGTGGAAGTGTGCGTGCAACTATATTTTGTTGTGTTTATGTTATTGATTAACAATATTCCAGCAGCTCTTATGCTACTTTTTTCCCATTATTTCCTGAATAAACGCCATGCCCTGAACAAATTTAAAATTTGCATTTTCAAAACAAGTTTTATATTTGCATAACCAGTTATGTAATTAGTTATAAACATGGAACTATTTGAAAAAACAGGCAAAATGGCCCTTGGGAGTCGTTTGCGATTATTTACAGCTAGAATTACTGATGATGCCGCCAAGATCTATGAATGGTATCAAATTGACTTTACGCCAAAATGGTTTCCGGTTTTCTTTGTTTTGGCGGAGGGACATGAGAAAACCATTACCGAGATAGCGGATGAGATCGGTCATTCCCAGCCTTCGGTAAGCAAGATCATTAGAGAAATGATCACGAGCGGACTTGTGAAGGAAAATCAAAAGTCACCCGACAAACGACGTAATGTTGTTGCACTCACCAAAAAAGGGAAAAACATATCAGAAAGACTTACGTTGCAATGCGCTGACGTAGATGCTGCCATAGAAAGCGTTATATCGGAAGCCCGGCACAACCTGTGGGAAGCATTAGCTGAATGGGAATACCTGTTAGATCAGAAATCCCTGCTTAAGCGAGTGCAGGAACAACGCAAACAAAGAGAAAGCAAAGAAGTACAAATTGTTGAGTACGAGGACAAATACCATGCTGCCTTTAAAGCACTCAATGAAGAATGGATCACTACCTACTTTCAACTGGAAGATGCAGATCGCAAAGCACTGGATAATCCCAAATCATATATACTCGACAAGGGCGGTAAGATCTTCGTGGCGCTTTACAATGGAGAGCCCGTTGGCGTATGTGCACTTATAAAAATGAATGACCCCGACTATGAATACGAACTGGCCAAGATGGCCGTTTCACCGGCTGTTCAGGGTAAAAGTATTGGCTGGCTGCTAGGGCAAACGGTGGTCAATGCCGCAAAGGAATTGGGCGCTTCTAATTTATACCTGGAAAGCAATACAGCATTAAAACCTGCTATCAACCTGTATAATAAACTTGGGTTCAAAAAAGTAGTGGGTCGGTCAACTCCTTATGCACGTTGCAATATTCAGATGGAATTGCTATTAAACAAGTAAGCATATGAAACATGTAGTCAAAAAGGAGAACGGCGTACCAAGACAGTTTCTAGGGGTGGATTTCGTTGTGCTT
>DASUVL010000665.1:0-10983 GCA_036379015.1 Niastella sp. | reverse complement strand
CTGGAATCATACCTGATATTGCCGCCGTCCCTTTTACTTTTCATACAATCAAATACCAACCGGAATTTTCAGTTGAATCGCAGGCAGCTACTCCTGTATATTCCTGCCTTTATTGAAATAATAACAGAAAGCATAGTGCATATCCGTTTTCGGATCACCGGTAGGTTCATTCATATGCTGGATATAAAAGTCTGGTTCTTTTTTACTGAAATACTACCGGTATTGTGGATGGTGATCGTGTTGTTTTTATATGGTCATGCATTACGGGTTGCCAAAAAACAACCGGTTTCACCATTTACCCCGGCCCGGTTGCATGTAATAAAGCTGTACGGCATTTTTGTTACTATAACTTTAATAACCATATGCTGGGTGGCCGAAGTATTCATCCATCTTAAAATATTTATAGTTTTTGAATTTGTTGCCATAGCCGGACTTTTTATTTTGGGTTATATCGGTTATGCTATACCTGCATTTTTTGATATACGCAGCACGTCGGCCAGGCCCTCAAGCAGCGCCCCTCTTTTTCCGAATTACGATGATCAAAAAGAATTGATAAGACTGTCCCAGGCATTTGACCAGCAGGCACTGTATACCCGGCCCGGACTTACCGTGGAAGAGCTGGCGGGCGAATTGAAACTTCCTGTGAAGTATGTTTCGTATCTTATCAATACCCATCACCAAACAAACTTTCATCATTTTATTAATATCTACCGGGTAAAAGAAGTGATCCGCAAAATGGAAGACCCGGCTGAAAAACATAAGACACTTTTGGCGCTCGCCATAGAGTCAGGATTTAATTCAAAATCATCCTTCAACCAGGTATTTAAAAACCATACCGGCAAAACGCCCTCGCAATTTTTGAAGTAATAGGTACAGAAAGACGGTATTTGCACCTGTACACGCCAACACAAAACCAATGGCTGTCAACTATTTACTTTTTTTGTGAAAAAGAAGTTATGAGGAAAATCCTGCAATTGATGATGGCGGCCCAATCGATAACCATCCTTTGTTTTGGTCAGCCTTTCAAAACCTACCAACCCGCCGGCAAGAACATACAGGTGCATTTTTACAAAAATGTAGAGTTCCTGGGTCTTGTCTTTTTTATGGGTAGCATGGCCGCTCAATACGAACATGATACAACGCTGATAAAAAAAGGTATAAAAAAGAAAGACTGGTTTGCTTATGACCTGTCGCTTTTTAAACAATACAGATCATTTCAAAACAACAATAACCTGGTAACCGCATCCAGGTTTGCAGAAAATATGCAGGGGAGTGATCTGTTTCCTTTTTTGATTCAGCTGGAGGCATTTCCCCGGGCAAAAATAACAACAGCTATTTCCCCGGATGCCTACGGGGCATTCTCCGAAAAAGGGGATACAGCTGAAGCCCGTAAAAATGCTGATGTATTCCTCGATGCATTGAATACATTGTATACAGCCATGAACTTTGATGCCTATTTTAAAGAGCATAATAACCTGTATGAACAGGCACTGCAGGAAATAAAAAGTCAGCTACCTTCGAACCAGATCATTCCTGCCATGGAAAAATTTTACAGGCAGCAGTTCGATCAATATATTTTATTGCCAAGCCTTACGATTCCCAGCGGAATGGCATTTGCGTCCGGTTATACAACCGCCAAAGGAGAAACCAGGATATTCAATACATTTGGACCGTTCGCATTACAACACTTTACACCTGGTGATACTATTAATCTGGGCTTCGCCGACGAAAAACATCTGCGGGAATTGAGCATCCATGAATTTGGGCATTCATATACCAATCCGGTATTAAATAGAATACCGGCCCAACAGATCGCCGGCACAAAAGTATTATATGATACTATAAAAACGGCTATGGACAATCAGGGATACAGCGTCTGGAAGACTTGTCTGTATGAACATTTTGTAAGGACAGGGGAGATCATCATTGCTCGTAATTTGGGCAACCAGAAAGAAGCCGAACAATTACAGACATACTACATGCAAGGCCGGCAATTCATATATCTTCCGGTAATAATAGCTGAACTGGAAAAATATAATACCAATCCAACCATCTCGTATCTGGATGCAGCGAATGCAGTAATGGAAAAGTTGAAAGCGCTTCTTATGAAATAGCTTTTGGCTGGCATACCGTATTAACCCCATAAAAAATAGCAAAAACATAACCCGGAAAAGGTGAAAACACGGGGGTTTGTTAATTGGTCTATTCTTACATTTATATCACTAATAAACAGTAACTATTCAGCCAGTTAAACCCATTTAATTTATGCCAATAGAACACTATGGAGTGCTGAAAGGAAAAGCATTCGAAGGCCTTCGGGCAACAGCGCAAAGTGAACATTATCAGGTATTGATCAACCGCGGCCATTCACCACACCGCATAGCCATCAACACCAAAAGCAGCGAGGCCCCCAGCCAGGTGTTGTATTACGCCAGTAATGATTATCATCATGAAATTACCGACGCCTTGCAACAAAGTAACCTGCAGGATGGCTTTACACCGCTTGACTCAAAGCCAGGTGGATTGGCGCTCGATTTCATCAGGCGTAACCTGTTCAATCGTACAGAAATGATCCCCCTGCCTTCGCGTGAGCCCGGCGACAATGACGACTTAAACGATCGCCTGGATTTTTTTGTTCAACAAGCCATTCGTGATACATCCGCCGTTGTATATGCATTTGGCCAGCATTGGCAGGACAATAGCGGGTCAGACAGGTATTTCCCTGAAATAAGCCCCAGTATGGGTATCCATGACATACATATGAACCAGGGTAACCCGGCCGGCAAATATTTTGATGACAACGGCATCTGGCAGGATGGAGGACTGCTATTTCATTTTGTATCCCGCAACCGCTGGGCAGCTGTATTTACAGCCTTCCAGTCACAATCTTTTCATACCGACGACAAAACCGGTAACCCCATCAGCGACCCGCACCCGGTTCCACACCCAACAGGCGTTCGTATTATTGCCGCGAGGGTAAATCCTGCAGGCGATGATGCCGGTAAAGAATATATCATCCTGCTTAATAAAACCAATAAAGACATAGACCTTGCAGGCTGGCAAATTGTTGACAAACTCAAAAAGAAAGAGATCATCGGAAATAAGATACTGCCTGCCGGTGATACAATACGTATACCCCTTTCCGGTGAAGGAGCGCAACTAACCAATAAGGGCGGTAACATAACCTTATTGAACAAAGAGAACGTGAAAGTTGATGGCGTTACCTATACCAAAAATGATGCAGCGGTAGAAGATCAATTAGTAGAGTTGTAGCATATTGCTTTATTAAATTACAAGCATATAAAAAAGCTATCTCCCAACCCGGAAATAGCTTTTTTATTAACCACAAATTATAATTTATATTAGTCTTGTGCAATTTGGAATATCTGTGCATCCATGGTTATATATCAAACCTTATTACCATGAACCATATAGTTATAAAATGTTTTATAATCCTGCAATGCTGCCTGCTTTCTATTCCAACAAAGGCCTGTCGTTGTGCTGAATACTATACAAGCATTGATAGCTTGTCGCAATTAAAGCATTACGACTTTATTGCACATGTAAAAATAACAGACGACCAGGATTATAATACGGCCCCCGAAAATGCTATTGGAACCATTGGACTGTTAACTTTTCAGATCATAGAATTATTTAAAGGACAGCAGGTTGATAAGATCCTGGAGTATTCAAAAAAAACTTCCTGCGACATGGGCATTTCAAAAGGAGAAGAATGGATCCTGTTTGGTAGCATGAGAGATGGTAAACTTTCAATTAAATCATGTAACAGGGATGTAAAGTATAAAGGAGTAGATGGATTGAGAGACTGGAAATATGAAAGGGGATTACTCCAACTTCGACAATTGCGCGATCTATACCAACACCCAACAAAAAAGTATGGGAGTGAGAACCGTAAAGAGTCTTATCCAAACGGACAAATTGAAATAGAAGAAACGTATGTCAACGGTCTGAAAAACGGTGAAAGGAAGATCTGGTACCCCAACGGCGTCCTGTTTGGCAAGGAATATTATATAAACGATTCCCTGGATGGAAAAACGGAATGGTTCTATCCTTCAGGACAAATTTATGATGAAGACTACTATACAAGAGGAAAGCCCTGCAATGTTTCAAGAATTTATTTTGATTCTACTTTTGGTGAAACCTACAAGAAATTACTGATCCGTACGTACAAGACAGAAGACTCAATTCGCTTTGTTTACAACAGGGTACAGGTACAGCACGAAGTCGTTTATGATTCACATGGCCGGACAATCATTATAAGAGAGTATACCAACCTCGGCAAACTTCACAAAGAGGAAACGATTGATCCCGACAGGAATTTCAGTACAATAATTTTTTATCACGAGAATGGAAACATGTATGCTATTCAGTATTATTTAAATAATAGAAACTTCGGTCGCTACCAGGAATATTACAAAAACGGCATGCCCAGCCGGGGATGGGACTATGACGAAAATGGTAGAGTAATAAAACAACAGAAATAAAGATAGGGTATAAACAAAACACAAGCTAAACACTTTCAGCATTTGCGTTCCTAATTCATACAGGACATAACAGGATGCACCATCACTGGTTTTTCTTATCTTACCCGTCCTAAAAAATTGCCTGCCAATGAAAAAGGAATTGATAATGGCTTGTAGCTGCATCCTGTTGAATATTATGGGAGCAGCCGGCCAGGTTACGCTGCAACACCTGCAAACGGAGAATCTTGTTAACCCTGTTGGAATTGACGCGCCAACGCCACGATTCAGCTGGCAGATCATAAGCAACCAGCGAAATGTACGACAAACAGCCTCGGAAATAAAAGTAATGGAAGGCAAAAACACGGTCTGGAGCAGCGGAAAGATGATGGCTGACCAATCGGTACAGGTGCCTTATGCCGGCAGTACGCTGAAGCCGGCCACTAAATATACCTGGCAGGTGCGCGTTTGGGACAACAACGGTCGCACAACGCCCTGGAGTAGCCCGGCTTATTTCCAAACAGCCTTATTATCGCCCAATAACTGGAAAGCCCAATGGATCTCGCCCGGTTTTACTGAAGATGCCGTAAACCGGCCGCCCATACTTTTTCGTAAGGCATTTGCTATACCTAAAAAAATACGATCTGCAACCGCCTATATTACATCGCATGGCATGTACGAAGCACAGATCAACGGCCAACGGGTAGGGGATGCTTACCTTACGCCCGGCTGGACGAGCTACAACAAACGCCTGCAATACCAGGTGTACGATGTTACTTCGTTACTCGTAAACGGACAGAATGCCGTAGGCGTATCCGTTGGTAACGGGTGGTACCGTGGCTACCTGGCCTGGGGTGGCAATAAAAACACCTATGGCAGCGATATAGCCCTGCTGTTTCAGCTGACCATTACTTATACCGACGGAACTACCGAACAATTTTTATCTGACGAAAGCTGGAAATCTTCAACCGGCCCTGTCCGTTATGCCGAAATTTATCATGGTGAAACAATAGATACCCGGCAGGAGAAAACCGGCTGGACAAAAACAGGATACAACGATGCAGAATGGAGTGGGGTAAAGACCGCCAATTATTCCAAAGACGTGCTTATTGCCACCTACAACGAACCGGTGAAGAAACAGGAGACTTTCAAACCGGTAAAAGTGCTCACTAGCCCCAATGGGAAAACCATACTCGATTTTGGACAGAACCTCGTAGGCTGGGTGATGGTAAAAGCAAAAGGTAACAGCGGTGACAGCATTGTGATACGGCATGCTGAAGTGCTGGATAAACATGGAAATTTCTACACCGAAAACCTGCGTGCGGCCAAAGCAACGGCCACGTATATCCTTGATGGAAAAGAAGAAAAAGAGTTAGAACCCCATTTTACATTTTTCGGTTTCAGGTACATTTTGGTAGAAGGTTATCCGGGAGAAATAAAGCCGGAAAACTTTACGGCTGTAGCGCTCTATTCAGCCATGCCACCCACCGGCAGTTTTGTTTGTTCCAACTCAATGCTTAATCAATTACAGCATAATATACAATGGGGACAACGCGGTAACTTCCTCGATGTACCCACCGATTGTCCGCAACGCGATGAGCGCCTTGGTTGGACAGGTGATGCACAGGCATTCTCCCGCACAGCGGCCTTTAATTTCGGGGTCAATAATTTCTTTGCCAAATGGCTGCACGACGTAGCGGCAGATCAGCGGGCCGATGGACTGGTACCGCATGTAATCCCGAATGTACTGGGCGCCAATGAAGGTGCGTCAACAGGCTGGGCCGACGTAAGTACCATTCTTCCCTGGAATATGTACCTGGCGTATGGCGATAAAAGGATACTGGACAGTCAATATAAAAGCATGAAAGCCTGGGTCAATTACATGCAAGCCAAGAGTAAGAACGATCTGTGGCAAACAGGATTTCATTTTGGCGACTGGCTTTTTTACCGGCCTTTTGACGACAACGACGGTAAAGCCGCCGTTACCGACAAATATTTGATAGCCCAATGTTTCTATGCCCATTCCACCGAACTGCTGATCAAAACAGCTACCCTGTTGGGAAACACCGAAGACGTTACAACATACAAGGCTTTGCTTGAAAAAATAAAGGCGGCTTTTGTGAAAGAATACCTTACCCCCAATGGCCGGCTGGTATCTGGCACCCAAACAGCCTATGTGTTGGCCCTGCAGTTTGATATGCTACCCGAATCGTTACGAACACAGGCCGCAGCCCGGTTGGCAGAAAACATCAAAAGTTATAACAATCATCTTACCACCGGATTTCTGGGTACGCCTTATTTGTGTCATGTATTGCATCGATTTGGCTATACCGATATCGCTTATAAATTACTGTTACAGGAAAGCTATCCATCGTGGCTCTACCCCGTTAAAATGGGCGCCACTACCATCTGGGAACGGTGGGATGGACAAAAACCCGACAGCACCTTCCAAACGCCCAATATGAACTCCTTCAACCATTACGCTTATGGCGCAATTGGCGACTGGATGTACCGCGTTATTGCCGGACTGGATACATATGAAGACGGGCCAGGTTATAAGCATATTAAAATACAGCCGCAGCCCGGTGGCGGACTTACAAAAGCAGCAGCAACCCTGCAAACTTATTATGGCACGGTAAGCAGCAGCTGGATCATCAATGGAAATGAATGTACGCTGGATGTGGAGATACCGGCCAATACCACCGCCGACATATTTATACCCGCGGCCAGCGCCGAGGCCATTACCGAAGGTGGCAAACCCATTACCAGTTTGAAAGATCTTCAGCTAACCGGAACAGCCAATCAATATGTAATGGTAAAGGCCGGCTCCGGAAAATATCATTTTGTGACAACGGCGCCCGGCAAGAATTAAATAATAAACAACAAACCCGAAACACCGATTTTACGTATAGTCCGTACAGGCTCAGCCGGTACGGGCTTTTTCTTGACAGGATCGGCTCCCCCAAACGTTGCATCCCAATAATTGATTTCTTTTTCCGTACTAAAATATTATTAGTTAGCAGGATAAATATTAATTTACCGTTGATGAAAGTGGCAAAATGCGATAGCAAAATAACTGGCTTATGGGTATTTGTTTTTTTTATAATAGTAACCCATACCCTGAACGCACAAAATCACACCGTAACAATACAAGTGCTTGACAGTGTGCAGTTACCGGTGGGCAATGCAACCATAAAGATCAATCAAAAAGCAAGACTTGCCGATTCAACCGGAGTTGTCTCAACAATTTTAGCAGAAGGCAGGTACCGTATTGTTGTTAGCGCCGTTGGTCATTATAGCGCCACACAAAACATTACGATTAATAGAGATACTACGTTTCCTGTATTATTACGATCACGCGAAAGTTTGTTACAAAACGTAATTGTAACAGCCAACCGGAACATATTGCGTAACCAGATGAGTGTCCACAATCTGGAAATGGCCCAAATTCAGAAACTGCCTGTCATTTTGGGCGAAGTGGATCCGTTGAAAACGATCACTTTGCTGCCGGGCATTAAAAATAGCGGCGAAGCCGGCGCCGGCATCTATGTACGCGGTGGCGGACCCGATCAGAACCTGGTATTGCTGGACGGCATACCGGTATATAATCCCAATCACCTGCTCGGCTTTTTCAGCGTTTTTAATGGCGATGCGGTAAAGAATATTGAAGTAATAAAAGGCGGTATGCCTGGCGAATATGGCGGCCGCTTAAGCAGTGTTATTGCGGTGAATACGCGCGATGGCAATAAAGACTCTCTAAAATTTGGTGGCGGCATTGGCCTTATTTCTTCCCGGCTTTCACTCGAAGGACCATTGATCAAAAAAAGGTCTTCTTTTGTAATAAGCGCCCGCCGCACCTACATTGACCAGGTGGCTAAGCTAATTGCACCCGACAGCCTCGGCAACAATGGCTATTACTTTTACGACATCAATGCTAAAGCAGACTTTATCATCAATGACAAAAACGCCCTTTATTTTACATTCTATACCGGAAAAGACAATTTCACTTTTGCCGACGATGATGACGATGGTCCGGCCCGCGAATTCAATGCCATCTGGGGCAATACGATCCTCGGACTTACCTGGAAACAACAAATTAACAGAAAGTGGAAGCATGAATTATCGCTCGTAAGAAATGATTTTAATTTAAACAGCCGGGTAACTTTTGGTACAAATGGTTTTGTGTTTTCATCAGGGCTCACAGATCACCAGGTAAAAGATGACTGGGTATATACGCCCACGAACTGGATAAAGTGGAGAGGAGGCTTTCAATATGCCTGGCATACGTTCAGACCAGGGGCAGGTAATTCCAGTGCAGGTATACAGGAATTCCAATCAAAAATTAACGATCAATATGCACGGGAAGCCGCAGGTTATATAAGCACCGATATCAACGTAACCACCCAGCTGAATATCATTGCGGGGCTGCGCTATAGCTACTTTAATCATGTTGGACCAACAGAGCAGGTGATCTATGGACCTGATGGCGCTCCTACGGGCGACGCAACCTATTATAAAAGAGGCCAAAGTATTGCCCGTTATCAATTTCCCGAACCCCGCATCAATATATTGTACAAATTGCCCAATGCGGCCAGTATTAAATTATCGTATACCCGTACCATTCAATACCTGCATCTGGCCACCACCAGCGCGGCAACTTTTCCCAGTGATCTATGGGTGCCAGCCAGCAAAATTATTCAACCGGGAAAGGCAGACCAGGTAGCAGCCGGTTTTATTAAAGGTTTTGGCAACGGCCAATACGAAATAAATGTGGAGGCCTATTATAAAACCATGACCAATCAATTAGAATTCAAACCCGGGGCCAGGTTGTTGTTAAATCAAAACATAGAAGGCGAAATGATCTTTGGCAGTGGCAAGGCTTATGGACTGGAATTGTTCTTACAAAAGAAAACAGGAAAACTGAATGGATGGATCGGTTATACGTTGAGTAGGGCAGAGCGAACATTTCCTGATATGAATGAGGGCAAAGCATTTCCTTACCGCTACGATCGCACCCATGACATTAGTGTAGTGGCCAATTATAACCTGGGCAAAAAATGGGAAGCGGCGGCTGTATTTGTCTATGGAACAGGCAATGCACTCACTATGCCCACCGGCCGGTTTGTATACAACCTCGGCTATAATTTGCCTGAGAACAAACCCATTTTTACCAACATCAATCAATACGACAAGGTCAACGACTACCGGATGCCTTCTTACCACCGGTTAGATATTGCATTTACCTATACACCTAAACCACGAAGTAGCAAACGTTTTAAAAGCAATTGGGTTTTCAGTTTATACAATGTATATAACCGGCGTAACCCGTATTTTATTTATCTGGATGCCGATGAAGATGATCGCACCATAAAAGGAAAGCAGGTTTTTCTTTTTCCGGTGCTGCCCGGTGTAACCTGGAACTTCAAATTTTAAGCAATGAAAAAAGTAAAGACATACATACCTATTTTGCTGGTGTTAACGGTACTAATTTCGTGCGAACGGGATTTTGATATAGCCCTTAAAGACAACGAACCGCAACTGATAGTGGAAGCCTATATCAATAATGAACTTCCTTTGTTCAATTACGTTATACTGGGAAATAGCCAGGATTATTATTCCTCCGGTTTTGAAAATATACCGGTAACCGGCGCAACGGTAACCATTACAGAAGGCACACTGCTGGCCAATAATACCTATGAATGGAATACGGCATCAAAAAAAACGTTGAGAGAAGCCCGGATTCCCCAGCTCAACAATGAGTTGCTGCCCGGCGTTTATTTCGATACCACATTAGTAACCAACCCTGCGAAGGCATTAAAAGGAACACCGGGTAAACACTACCTGCTGGAGATTGAAACCGGGGGTAAGCATTATTCGTCTATAACGGCCTTATTACCCATCATTCCCATAGACAGTTTAACAAGTGGCAATCACTTTATGGACGATGATGATGACCAGGAAGATAATGATGATGACACTGCAGTGCTCAAGGCGCGAATAACGATGCATTTTAAAGACCCGGACACCATAGGCAATACCCAGTTATACTATTATCGCCATGCTGGTAACATGCGTAATTTTGGCTGGGGTGGAATTGGCTCCAACAGCTTTACACCCAATACCGATGACCTGGTAAACGGACAGTATTTACATATAACACATGGCAAAGGGTTTGAAATGACGGATTCAGTAATTTATTACATGGCCAGCGTGGAAAGAAAAGTGTATAATTTCTGGGACAGTTATAATAAAGCAAGGTCGAACGGCGGACCGTTTTCTACACCGGTAAAATTACTGAATACAATCAGCGGAGAGAACGTTATCGGCTGTTTCAGCGGGTTTAGTATTAGTAGCAGATCGATTATAGTTAAGTGATCATATGGCAGCAAATAAAACGGGCTTATCTAATTATTAATGATGAAATATTTTTTTAGTTTTTTGATTGCATCCACTTTCCCTGGATGTATGTTCGGACAATCAGCAACAGATAATGACTGTAGTA
>DASUVL010000664.1:0-7127 GCA_036379015.1 Niastella sp. | reverse complement strand
ACCTGTATTAAACCATCTTTATAATTACTTACTTTAATTTCTTCGGTAGCATACCCTGTAACACTAAATACCAGCACCGCGTCGTTGCTGATATTTTTAAGTTCAAATTCACCTTTCTCATTGGTGGCTACCCCCCGGGAGGTGCCCCTTACGATGATCGAAACACCTGCCAGGGGCACCCCCTTTTCGGAGGTCACAACTCCTTTCACGGTAATATCGTTTGTGGGGACCGGGGCGCCGGTAGCATTTGATACCTGTCTCACAGGAATATTATTTTCCGGGCGCACAATGATCCGGTCATCTACAACGATATAAGATAGTGCATAGGGCGAAAGGATCTTTTTAAGAACATCACCCACTGTTTGATTGTGTGCCGATACACTTACTTTGTTTTTAAGCAACACATCATTGTTGGTATGAATGAAATAAACTTTTGCTGTGCTGCCGATCTTGTCAAGGGCTTCTTTTAACACCACATTCTTTAACTCAATGGATATTATTTTATCCAGCACATTCTGCCGTTTTTTTGTATGTACTCCGCCAGCTGTCAGATGCGCCGTAGCGCCGCAAAAGAGCAGGAACACCAGCAATAGAGACTTTACACTTTTCCCGGCAGGGCAAAAAGATTCATGTGGTACTGTTTTGTACATACCGTTATTGGGTTGATTTTAAGTAATAAGCAGCCTTGTCGCCGGGTTTATAACCGTACAACCATTTGCTACCATAACATTAAGTGGCAAGAATGCTTCTAAGTGAATTGAACACGCTGAGTGGGATCAACTTCTGTTTCAGATAAGCACAGGAGTGTTATGCCTTCCGGTCCATTACCGGTTAAAGGCGTTATTTCCCTAAGCGTCAGATTGGTTTTTCAAGTGTCACCGGCAGTTGCCGCCGGCAATAAGATATCCTTTGTCGTTACTATTCTTTTTTATTGTTGCGTTCAGTGACAGGGCCACCAGGCTCAATGCTCTCTCAACATGATCATTCACCTGGAAATAACCGTAGAAAACACAGCCGCCCATATTACCTTCCAACGTAACCGACGTATGATAATACCGCTCCATTTCCTGTATCACTTTTGCAATGGATACGCCTGCATAACTGAATTTGCCACTATGCCGCTGTTTATAATAAATGGCATCTTCAGGAGCGTTCCGTTTTTCAATTTCATTGATGGTGATATTATATGCCACGCTTTGGTTCGCATTAATGATCACCGCCTGCAACTCATTAGAGGCGTTTACGGTTTGTACTTTCACCCTGCCAGTTGATACCACTACCCTGGCAATACCGTTGAGATAAGCTTCTACATTAAATGAAGTGCCCAGTACGGTGGCAATAACATAGGGCGTACGAACAATGAACGGTTTTTCGGGATCCGGTTTTACTTCAAAAAATGCTTCTCCGGTTAAACTCACTTCTCTTGTATCGCCGGTAAATTGTTTAGGATATCCAAGTTTGCTATTAGGCTCCAGCGTTATCACCGATCCATCAGGCAATTTGACTGTTTTTCTTTTACCTGTAGTTATGATCTCCTTCTGTGCCTGCACAAATAACACACCATTATCCTTATACCAAAATCCTGCACCTGCTATTATAAAAATCATGGCTGCAACAGCTAGCTTCAACCTATGCAAACGGATCACCTGCACAAATGTTGGGACTGGGATCTCAATGCGACTGTGTATCTTTTCCAGTATCTCTTCCGACTGCCTCTTATCAAGGCTCTTCTTCATGTACGTCATATCAGTCTCAAAATCTTCAGCCGCTATTTTTTGAATATCAGATATATCCTGATCGTTCAGATAATCAAGCAACCACGCTTCCTCTTCACTGGTCAATTTCTTCTGAGCTAACAAGTATTTCAAATATTCCTGTCTGTCTTTCACCAGTTAGATTTTATATATTATAAAGACGTTTTACTCAATGATTCAGGGGGATGTGGGAATAATATATTTTAACGTTTTTCTTATTTTATCCCCGGAATCAGCTTAATGCTTAACGCCAAACGCCTAACGCAAAATACACTTTATAAGAAACCCGCGTTCAGCGTTCAGCGTTTTGCGTTTAGCTTCAAACCATACACCCCATACCCGAAACTTTATTCGCATGCTGCCGTACATATTCGCTTAAATTGGCCATGGCCGACGACAGGTATTCCTTAACGGTATGACGTGATATCTGTAATTCAGCAGCCGCCTCCTCATATGTTTTGCCTTCCAGCTTACATAGCTTTACGACGTTTTGTTTTTGTGGAGACAACTGATCTATGGCGCGTTTCAACAACTGGTAATACTCTTCATACACCGATGGATTTTGGAGGACAGTGGCACTATCAGCTAGTAACTTCCGGTGGAGCTCGTGTTCCCGCAATTTTTTACGGGTAAAGTCGATAGATAAGTTAAAACTGATAACAAATATCCAGTTAACAACAGGCTGTTCGAAATTAATGTCCTGTCTTTTCTCCCAAAGCCTGATGAAAACTTCCTGCAAAATATCCTCTGACACCAGTGGATCTTTTGTCAATTTGAGAATATTGCGATACACTACCTCGTAATACCGCCAATACAAACTATCAAAGGCCGACACGTCGCCTGCCCGCAATTTTACTACTAATTTAGAATCTGGGCTCTTCATAAAATGTACATTTTTTGTTTACTATCGGAAAAGGTTTAACTAAACTGCTTCATAGATAACAACCAGGCTATTATTTTATAGCTTAATAATTTTCCTGGCAAGCTTTTGTCCATCTGAACGGATGATGATCGTATACACACCTGCGGCGAAGCGATTTCCATCAATGGAAATCACATTCAACCCCGTTGACAAAACGCTGTTCCTGTTCACGAGCATGCGTCCCTGTACATCGAACAGGGTGATACTCGCTGCCTGGGAACGGGGTGCAGTGATGCGTATTTTTATTTCATCGTTAAATGGACTCGGGCGTACTTCCACAGCATATTCACTACTGGCAACCGGCGACAAAGTCACTTTATTACTGTATTTCCAGGAGCCGTCTGTATAATACAGTTTCAACCGGTAATAGTAGAATGGAGAACGTACTGGTGGTGTATGTGTTGAACTATAAGTTGATTTGGATGATGTATTACCATTTGCTTTTACTTCCGCAATGGCTGTATACGTTGTATCGTTCGTGGAGTACTCCACAACGAAATGGTCACTATTTACCTCCCGGGCTGTTTCCCACGACAACAAATTGTTTGTTTCATTTGCCTCACCACTTAACAACAACTGATCTGCAGCCAGGGTGTTGTTAACCCGGAAAAATTGGGTAAACCCGCAACCGAAATCAGGCGACAACGAAGCAGGATAGGCTGGCAGCCCATTGGTAAAAGGAATAACAACACCGTCTCTTTTGGTAGTATACAGGTATCCCCTGCCGGCAGCGGGATTTGCCCACCAATACAAGCCGTCACAACTGGCATCGGTTACAACCAGCCGGTAGCAGCCGTCTGGCAGCGTTACTGAATCAGAATAAACAGTGAGCGCTGCTGTTGGGCTACGTTGTTTTAAAATGGTGCCGTTCAGGTCTTCGATACGCCATTTGGTTTGCGTAGCATAATTATTACTCTTGATAACCACAGTAAACTGACCGGGCCACTCAGGCGCCACTACAAAAGACGATTGCATGCTGTTATTTACAGCATATCCATCGGCATTTCCGTTGATCTGCTGAATGGTTACTACAAACTTGTTTACTGCTCCGTTTGCCAATGAAGTCAATGCCGGCAAATTGGGTAACATTATCGTAGTATCCTTTGATGATGCCAGGGTTAATGCTGATACGGTATAGGTTTGCAGGGTTTGCCCAACAATGCCATATTGCAATGTTACTGAGTTGATGGCAGTGGCACCGGTATTCCTTATAACAACTACCGGGTTACCGCAAATGGGATTGGCCCGGAAGTTACCTTCATAATCATTGGGTGCTATAATATTTTCTACTGAGGCATCTAACGATTGGTTATAGGCGCCATAAAAAAATAAAGCCGATTCAATAATATACGATGCACTGCCATTACCGGTGTACGATTGAAAGTTAACATCCACGTTTATGTTGTTACCAGCAGCTACCGCACCTAACTTATGTACATTCGGATTCACCAGTTCGCCCGGGCACCAGCCGGCCCGGTTATAGATCCAGGTTCCGGACTGCGGATATAAATGATTGCTGCCGCAATTGTCTTTCCATACGGTTTTTGTTTCCTTCAAACTGCTATTGGCATATACCTGATAGTATTTGCTGCAGAATTCTGAACAACCGGTATTATCGTTGCCATGGCCGGTAACCGTAAAATTCATTTCGGCCTGTTGGGTGTTGGCCGGAACCGTTGCATTGGTGACTGCCAGGTAATTTTCTATTGGATCCGTTGAGCTGCCAAAAGGAAATGCGCCATGCCATAACCTTTTAATACCGGTCACATTCCGGGGCGGCGTTCCTTCAATAAATGCAAATTTTATGTTGCCGGTAAAACCACCGGAATAATTATGATAGCTCAGGCGTATGGTCGCCGCATTTTTTAAGATGGGATAGAAATCTGTTACATCAAAATAATATCGCTGCTTCCAGTTCCAGGGGGTTCTGGGGTAAGCGGCATTGGCATAGGGCGTAATGAGCCTCGACAACTCAAATGTATCGGTAGGCGTCATTAAATAATTTTGAACGGTATAATCCCAGTCCCCGCAATATTGGGTACCTGATGGACATTGGTATTTGCCCAGCGTGAACACCATAATAATCTTGCGATATGAAACAGAACCGGATGGAAAAGAAACATTGGCATCAAAATCGTTGTAATAATCAAGATGTACATCGTTTTGTGCCTGTACCCAGGTTGTATCACCGGGATTGGCTAAACCTTTTGCAGAAAATAAAGAAAACAGCAGTAAAAATAAAATGCACGCCCGTACAAAATATCTCATTTGTTGCAGTTGATTTGGTTGACGAACTTTTATTATATCCTTTCCTTAATTGCTAACCTGCCGTTTCGATGGCAGACAGATCATTTTCAATTTTCCTGTGGGTACGGTTACTTTATCATTAATATTACGTTAAGCCATAGAAAAAAGGGGGGAGACAAGACGGTCGCAATGCCGGGACAACTACGGGACAAACGGTTTTTTCCACAATTTTTGGTCCCCCCTTACGTGTATTCACTTAAGACATGCATAATTTTTTTTGAATGACCTGTTAGGTCGCCCTTTAATGGGGGACTCTCCTTATGCTATATAACATATTAAGGTGAGCCCCTCTTTAGAGAAGGACCCACCTAATATCTCATAAAGACAACAATTATGAGCATACGGGTGACACCACAGATTAATTTATAGTAACCTGTACCATCCTGTATGTATAATCGCATTATAAAGCGGCTACCAGGTCTTCCAGCGCAGCATCGTCCTGCACATTGATCTTTTTGCGGATACGCTGTCGTGTTTTTTTAATGGAGTCGGGAGCAATGCCTAACATTCCGGCCATTTCCCGTTTCGACAGCTTTAACTTCATTAAGGCGAGTAAACGTTGTTCTGAGGGGGTTAAGTCGGGAAATTGTTGCTTTAGTTTATCGAAAAATCCTATTTGTACTTTCTCAAATAGTTTCCTGAATTCGGTCCAGTCTTCTTCAGTTAATATAGAGTACTGTCGCAGTTTACCGGCAATCTCTTCTTTTTCCTGCAACATCGTGTATTGCTCAGGCAGGGCATTCAAATGTTCGATCTCCTGTTTAAACTGATCGATCAGTTCGTTCTTCTCCCGCACACTGTCGATATAATAATTTAACTGAACCACCGCGTTGTTCAACAACTCATTATCTTTTTTTTGCTTTAATTGCTGACGAAATATCAGCTGGGCGGCAATAACCAGCACCAGTAATATCACTACAATAATAAAGTTGCGAATCAGGAGGCTTTTGCTTTTTTCACTCTCCAGCAATTTTATTTCTGATAAATGTAACTCAACTGCTACTTTTTGTTCGGCCTGGCTGAACACCAGGACGTCGCGCCGATGATTTAGTTTATTAACCACCCGACGGGCTGTATCGAGGTAGGCATAAGCGCTGTCGTACCGTTTTTGTATTTTGAATAATTTAGCTTTTAGCAAGGCATAATAAACAAACGGGCGGTTATCCCCTTGTTTGCTTATGAAATCTTTGGCTTCTTCCAGTTTATGGGCAGCCTCCTGTAACTGATCATTATCCAGGTCAAGACCGGCCAGCATACAAACGGTGTTAGCAGCGCTGGCCCATTCCTGGCTTTGTATACTTAATGTATAATCTATTTTTAATAACGGGACGGCCTGATCATATTTTTTCAAAAAAAAATAGACGGAGCCCAGGTTACCGGAAAGAATGCCGATCCAGGGTACGTTATGCACCGCAGTGGCCGTGTCCAGTCCCATTTTAAAATACAGGATAGCGCTATCGAATAGTTTCAACTCCCTGTAAGCAAGTCCTATGGTGTTGAGGGTTCTAATAGCATAGGTTGAATTATTATATGGATACTTGATCGCCTGTTCCAAATAGAATTTTGCTTTTTCATAATTGCCGAAATCGCAATAGATATAACCCAGATCATATAAGTAGCGGCTTGAAAACGGATAATTCTCATACCCTATTTTCTGGATGATATTATTAGCCTTTATCATATACTCAAAGGCCTGGGGAAATTTATCCTGCTTATAATACAACCACCCCAGATTATTATAGATCTCTGCTTCAGATTCTTTCATATTGTATTCCAAAGCCAGATCCAGGGCAGTTGTAAAAAATTGAAACGCCTTTTCATCGGGCCGGTTAAAATATTCTTTATGGTAATCGCCCATGGCAATAACCGAGAATACTTTTAAAGGCATATCACGTATGGTAGTGGCCCATTGTTGTATGCGGTGCAACGCAACCAGGGCCTGTGCAGAATCAAGGTGAATGATCTGGTCGTTATAAATTTTCCGGGCAATGGTAAGCCTTTCTTTGGGCGCTGCCTTTTGCAGCACAGCTAAATAATCGGTTTGTCCGGGCAAGGCAAAAACAATAATAGGTAATAGTAAGCACAAAAGTACTGTGGTAGTTCTCATGTTCAGTAAGTTCAGAGGTTGTGGTTGTGGTTGTATT
>DASUVL010000663.1:0-2487 GCA_036379015.1 Niastella sp. | reverse complement strand
AGGCTTTTTCAGACGCCTCTTTGGCAAGAAAAACGATTAGCCACCAGTTACCGGATACCAGATCCCAATTGCCAGTTGTGCAGTTACAGCCAACTGGTTAATTGCTGTAGGCAACGAGAGATATCCATAAGTTTATGGACAATAGCTATATTGGTAGTATGGCCCTTCATGCTGCTATTTGTACCGTGCAACGTGTAACATGTAACCTGTAACCCGTATCTGGTGCCTGGAAACTGGTAACCGGTACACTGAAAACGGTCACTGGTACCCTGTAAAAAGCCCCAACCGGCAACCCATCCCTGTAACCACCTAACCCGCCGTTATACTGCAGGTAAAATATTCATTCAGTGGTTTTAAAATACTCTGTAGATTATATTTTAAAACAAACTGACATGAAAAAGATCCTGATTACTTGCTTGATATTCACATACGCTCTCGTTTCTTACGCCCAGTTATTGGTTCCACCTGGTGGTGGAAATAAGAAAGCCATGGTCGGCGAGCGGATCGGTATTACCGATGTCACCATTAACTATGACCGGCCGGCCGTAAAAGGCCGCGAAGGAAAGATCTGGGGCGACCTGGTTCATAAAGGTTTTACCGACCAGGGTTTTGGCACCAGCAAAGCCGCTCCCTGGCGGGCAGGCGCCAATGAAAACACCACTATTGAATTTTCTACCCCGGTAAGCATTGAAGGACAGCCGCTGCCAGCCGGCAAATACGGTTTCTTTATTGCCTATGACTCCGCTGAAAGCACGGTTATATTTTCAAAGAATTCTTCTTCCTGGGGCAGTTTTTATTACGACCCCAAAGAAGATGCGTTGCGGGTTAAGGTAAAACCCCAACCGATCGATAAAAGCGTGGAGTGGTTAACGTTTTCGTTCACCGATGAAACAAATACCGGTTCCACCATTGCCCTATTATGGGAAAAACTGAAAATACCTTTTAAAGTAGAAACGGATTATAACAACCTGCAACTGGAATCGTTCCGCCGCGAGTTGCGCAGTGAGAAATCATTTAACCCCGGCTGGCAAAGCTTTAACCAGGCAGCCCTGTTCTGTTTACAGAACAATGTCAATCTCGAAGAAGGCTTGAAGTGGGCCGATGATGCCAATAACCTTCAATTTATAGGGGAGAAGAATTTTGTCACTTTATCAACCAAAGCCGGTTTTTTAAGTAAGCTCAACCGCCAGGCGGAAGCAGATGCCCTGATGAAGGAAGCTTTGCCAATGGGAACCGTACAACAGCTACACACCTATGGCCGCCAGTTACTGCAACAGAAAAAAAGCAAGGAAGCATTTGAGGTATTTAAAATGAACTTCGATAAAAACCCGAATGAGTTCACTACGACGGTAGGTATGGCGCGCGGTTACTCAGCAGTAGGTGACTATAAAAAAGCATTGGGTTTTGCCCAGAAAGCGCTTCCCAAAGCCGATAACCTCAATAAACCCAATTTGGAGAGAATGATAAAGTCGCTGCAAGAAGGGAAAGACATAAATTAATGTGATAATGTGATGATGAAAAAGGCCGGCTCAAAAATATGAGACGGCCTTTTTATTAATTAAAAGTTTAGATTCTATTCTTTAATTAATGGCACAGTGCCTATCAATCTCTTTTTACTGTTGTCATAAATGGAGAGCCAATACTGACCACTCAACAAACCTTGTTTATTAACCGTATAACTATTAACATTTTTTACCTGATGGCTATACACCTGCTGACCTTTCGGGTTATTAATAATAATTGTATACGCTTTTCCTGTATTCAAACCAGTTATACTAATAATACGGCTGAATGGATTGGGATATATTTTGATTACCTGGTTTGGATAATCAACATCTGTAATTCCGGTAACCGTTGCCCGCTCAATTTTAATACTATCGATATTGGCTTGAACGGTATAACAAGTGGCGCTCGATTTCATGCGAACGTATATCCAGTTACTACCAACCGACAAAGTATTTGGCTGAATAGTTAATGTATTGGCAGCACTTTCTGCCTGCAGTATACTGGTTATAGCTCTGTCTTTCGCAAAAGTATACAACGGGTTAGCACCACCGCCGGCAGCATTTACTGCATTTATTACAACATCGTCACTCAAATTGGATACCGTGCTGATATTGCTGTTTACGTTAACATCCGGCGTAGCAGCAGTAGCAACAGTAAAGATGTATACAACCGAATCGGCCGATGAGGCATCGGTATAAGTTACCGAAAGCCGGTGTGAACTGGTTGACAAAGAAGCAACAGCAAAGCTGAAGGTGCTATCGGCTGCAACGGGTAATGAAACAGCATCGAGCCTTACACTTACATTAATATTTCTTCCTGTTGCAGGATTGTTAGTGAGCTTTCCTTTTTGTAAACCCAGGTTGCTGCAATAGGTGCTTTGCATGCCTGACACGGACGGTTTCGCAACAGGTGTTGCGCGAACTACGGTAAGTTGTTCGTTTGTCTTTACAGGTTTATTAAAATCAAAATAAATAGACGCCG
>DASUVL010000662.1:0-10815 GCA_036379015.1 Niastella sp. | reverse complement strand
ACTCCATACTTCTTTCTCCAGGTTCTCGAACCAAAGCTGAAAAATAGTCGGCGCTTTTTCGGTTGCATCGCTACGTAAATTCCAGCCGCGTAAAATATCGAGGTACTTTTTCTCTTCATTACTCAACGTGCTTTCATCAACATAACCCATCATCACCGGCAAGGCTGTTTCTGCAAACACATTGAAATTATCGGTCTGCATTTTTTTCATACTGTCGATGGTGATCGCACTCATTTGCCGCAGGTAGCGGTTAATGATTATGCCTCTGTAAATAGGATAACCACCTCCAATATAATAAGGATATGTGCTGTCGGTTGCAGACTGGTTAGCGCTGCTTACAAAACCGCGGGCCGGATTTTCAACATGCGGGTTTTCTTCCTGTTTTATAGATCCCTGCCACAGATATGACGTATCGGTTCCGGGCATAATGAAATCACCCTGCCGCCGCCATTTGGCCGGAAATTTCCCTTGTTGCCAGATGGCGATATCGCCACTTTTGGAAGCAAATACAAAGTTCTGACCGGGACAGGCAAAGTATTTTATAGCCTTTTCATATTCAGTCTTGTTCTTCATCCGGTTCAGCAGGTAAAATGTCATTAATTCATTCGATGCATCATGCGCTTTCCACCGTACTGCATAATGGGTGTATTCTGAAGAACGGTTGTTGCCCGTAAATGTATTATCGTACTGCACCGGTCCAAAAATGGTATAGGCTACGGTATCATAATAGGGATGCTGACCCTTTACTTTAAACGTATCAATGTGCAGGTCGGTCGTTCTCCAGTCACCATTGAATTCATATTGTTGTTTGGTTTCGTCTTTGAAGTGAATGACAAAATAATCTTTCACATCGCGACCGGCATTGGTAACACCCCAGGAGCAACTGTCGTTAAAGCCGATGATCACGGCTGGCGATCCGGGAAAGGTAACGCCATATGCATTGTATTGCGGGGTGTGTAATTGCATTTCAAACCACAGGGAAGGCAGGTTCAGTCCCAGGTGCGGGTCGTTGCATAAGATCGGGCGACCGCTTTTTGTTTTATTCCCACTCACCGCCCAGTTATTACTGCCATTGTCTTTATCGGGTTGTGTAACCGGGCTTATATCGGCAAACGTATTCCACTTAAAATACATGCTGTCGGAATTGACAGGCATTTGCGGCCTACCCTTCGGTGCTACAAACGCTGTTCCTTTGGGCACAATAGGATCCAGTGAATCCTGCATCAACGGGTACAGCTCTTCAAAATCGGCACGGCTTAACACGTTGCGCACATTGGTATATTCAAAATCATTTTCCGAACCGGTGAGGTCGAAGCTCATGTATTTCAGAAAAAGGGCCGACTTGAAATTGTTCCAGTGCTCCGGGACATAGTTCAGCAACCGGTATTCGAGCGGCAATTCATTCGCCGGTAAATAATCGATATAAGCATTTACACCGGCTGTATATGCATCGAGCATAGCTTTGGTAGCGGGATCCCTTTCCATGCTATCCAATGAATGCCGGGCGCCATATAACATGCCTACCCTGCGCATATTGCGGTCATAATTAAGATAGGCATTGTTGGGGCCTGCACCCAATACTTCAGATACGCGGCCGGCTGCTGCATGTGTTTGAAATTCCATTTGCCATAACCGGTATTTGGCATGCAGGTAACCCTGAACGAAATACAGGTCATCATCATTCTGCGCAAACACGTGCGGCACCATTCTGTCATCGAAGTATACCTGCACCTTATCTTTTAGCTGCGGAAAATGGAGATCGAGGTTTGGATGGGCATTAACAGGCTCCGCATTTTGCCAGAACCCTGTTTGCGGGCTGAGAAAACTTCCCAGTGGCGGAATGCTTCCTATAGGTTGACATAATGTAATGATCAAGCCTATAGTAATAACTACAGTTACAATTAATGGAATAATGCGCATATAGCTTGGTTCACATCAGGGGTTAGAAGGATTTTTTAAAAGTAGTGTATTTTTTAATACAGAAAACAGGGGAAGGCTGAAAGGAGAAAGCTGAAAGCCTAAAGCGGAAATACAGCTGCACGCTGCCCCGGCCAGTCGGGGCGTGCTGCACGAGAAATACATCTGAAAGCCAGAAAATTGTATTGCCTTCGGCCTTGGGGTTTTGGCTTTTGACTTTGGGCTTTAGGCTAGTTAAGGCTAGAAGCAATTAGCATGGGAACCTATTTGTAAAATTTTCAATTTGTTCCCGAAAACTACCACAAAGTTGTATTGTGAGGAATGCTACTTATGCTGACTTTTGTAATGCAATCAAAGCAGTATACGCTTAAAGATAAAGTGAGATGGAAGCCCGGTTATATCAACGAAAAAAGAGAATGCTGGCCTTATTATTTGCCGGGTTATTATTACTTGCATTTTTTGTATAGCAATTATACATTTAAGTTGTTCGCAGTTCAGTAGTCATCAGCAATCGTTTAGTTCATCAACCTTAGAGGTTACAGTCCGTGGTACCGAACCGGTTCTTCTCAGAATCGGTTCTTTTTTTTGGGGGGTAGAAATGTATACCCGGTCAGGTATTTCCATGTGCTCTACACCATGATAACTTATGGGGGTTGCGATGCGTTGGTCATGCATTTCGACCGCATACCCCGCCCGAACCTACCGTTCGGTACGGGCGGGCACAAAAAATATGTAATTGTTGAAATTTTAGTACCTTACCTATCAGTTCTTTTCTTTATTCGTCACCTAAATATTGTTTGCTATGAAAAAGACAGCCCATTATGCCATGGCAATGCTGCTGGTTCCATGGCTGTCCTGTACCAATAATCCGGTGCAGAACCTTGCAAATCCTCCCAAAGAAACAGGTGAAAATGCCCGAATGATACTCCCACCCGTGAAAGATACATTGCTGAAAAGCGGCAGAAAGAACATTTACCTTGCCGGAAATCGCCTTCAACCCGGCTTCTTTATCGAACGTTACATTTTCCCGCCTGGTTATAAAGGCATGCCGCATGTGCATAATTCCGATCTGTATGTTACCATACTCAGGGGTTCGGCCCATATTGTTTTGGATGATAAAGTATTTGATACTACGGTTGCTTCCATCCCCTATGGCCCTGGCAGTTTTGTGCTGATCAAAGCCGATCAACCCCATTTTGAATGGTTCACCGAAGAATGTACCATGCAGGTCACAGGTATAGGTCCTAATGAAACGTATTATTTACCGGAGTCTGAGTCGAAGAAACAGTAGTGAGTGGTGAGTGGTCAGTAGTGAGTGGAAATACAGGTATCCGTTTGCCACCAGTTGCTGGTGACGCCATTTCACGTTTTTACGTCTCACGTTTCATCCGCCAGCTGGCGGACCGTCTCACGATTTCAACCCCTCCAGCACCTGCTGTAACTCGGGCATGCTGTTAAACGCATGCAACACGATGCGCAACCGTTCTTTACCCACCGGAACCGTAGGATATAATATAGCGCGTACATCCAACCCGGCCGCCTGTAAAACACCAGCTACTTTTTTTACAGCGTCGTTACCGGGAATGATGACTATTTGTATAGGGGTATCAGAAATCAATTTTTCCCAATCGCTTGTTGCCTGCTGAAAGGTATTGATCAACTGTTGCAGGTGCGTTCTTTCTGCATGCATTCCGGGAAATAACCCATACGCACACCGTATAGCGGCTACGCTGGCTTCGGGTAAAGCTGTGCTGTAAATAAATGAACGGGAAAAATTCACCAGGTAGTTGCGCAACCGTTCACTGCCCAGGATAATGGCGCCATGACAACCTACGGCTTTTCCAAATGTATGTATACGGGCAAAGCATTTTGTTGGAAGGTTGAGGTGTTGTACCAACCCTTCTCCCCTTTCCCCCACTACTCCGGTTGCATGGGCCTCGTCTACGATCAGGTGCGCGCCATATTGTTCGCACAAGACGCTCATGGCAGTTAACGGGGCCATATCGCCATCCATGGAGAATACCGATTCCGTCACCACGAAGATAGTACCAGTAGCTGCCTGTAATCTTTTTTCCAGATCGGCCAGGTCATTATGCCTGAAGGAAAAAGATTGGGCAAAACTTAGCCGGATGCCATCGCGTAAAGAGGCATGACTGAGAAAATCGTAAATAATGGTATCGCCGCGCTGGGGTACGCAACTCAATAAACCCAGGTTGGCATCGTATCCTGAATTGAAGATTAATCCCGCGTCCGCTTCATGAAAGGCCGCCAGCATTTTTTCCGTTTCTTCTACCAGGGCATAATTACCTGCCAGGAGCCGTGAACCGGTAGAGCCATGTTTGTACAACATATGGGCCTGTTCGCCAAGCGCTTTTTCGATCAACTGGTTCCGTACTATGCCGAGGTAATCATTTGAACAAAAATCTGTTTTACCATCGGGCAATAGCAGCCGGCGAAAAGCATTTTGTTGCTGCCGCTCGTTGAGCTTTCTTAATAAAAATTCGTCATTCATGGTTTTTGACATTTATATTCCGGTGTCATCCGGTTCAAACCGTGGCATATTTACAGTCAAATAGTGACATTTATATTCCGGTGTCATCCGGTTCTGGCCCCTGTCACGGTCACCATTCGGGCAAACCCCGCCTATGCTAAAGCTTCGGCGGGCGAGGCAAATATCGCACTTAGGCTGTAACTTTGCGCACTGTATGAGTACTACCCAAGAAACAAAGAACATATTAGGGCTGCACCTGCCCACCGATCCGCGCTGGGTGAACCTGGCAGAATTGTCCTTGGAACATATTCTCACCGATCATGCGTATTGTGAGCAAAAAGCTGCCACCAGCTGCATTTCCCTGATTCAGCGATACAGTGAGTTAGAAAAGCTGGTAACTGATCTGTCGCCCATTGTTACCGAAGAATGGGGGCATTTCCGGTTGGTGCTGGCAGAATTGCAAAAGCGTAACCTGAAGCTGGGCAAACAACGAAAGGACGAATATGTAAACAAGTTGCAGTTATTTCAAAAAAAAGATGGTAGTCCGGAACAACGGCTGCTCGATAAACTATTGATCTTCGCCCTGATTGAAGCCCGCAGTTGCGAACGCTTTAAACGCTTAAGCGAGGGACTGGATGATGAATACCTGCGTAACTTTTACCGGCGCTTTATGGAAAGCGAAGCAGGTCACTATCATTTATTTATTGAGTTGGCAGAAACATATATTGATAAACCTACTGTACGCGTACGCTGGCAGGAATGGCTGACGTATGAGGCGGGGGTGATGAAGGAGTTGGAAGTTAGAGGAGATAGAATGCATTAGTCAATATGATAATCAGATAATTCGATAATGTGATAATGCTTCAATTCGGACAGTCCTTTTAAATTCGAAGCTCTCGCGAAGCTTTGCTGGCTTGTATTCAATTATCACATTATCATATTATCGAATTATCAAATTAGCCTTTTAGTTTCTCAATGTATAAATCAACAAACTCAGTAATTTTCTTCCGTCGATATTGCATCACCCACCTCGGATGTGGCAATGGAATGATCTCCTTAAAGAAATGATGCTGTGCATTTAACCGTTGAAAGATCTTGTAATTGGTTCCTTCGCCCAAACAATAACATACCTCCCTGGTAGTAGCAATGGTTTTCAATTGCTCATTAATGCATTGCACAATAAACGGCTCACTATCCTTTAGCAACTCCTTATCATCATAATAATTCAGGTTAACCCCGTTCTTTGTAAAACCCAACGGCGATAAGGCTGTAATATAAAAATCCTGATAGAATGCAACAGGTCCACCATAGGCTTCTATCACTGCATATATAAAGTGTGAAGACAATTCTGCTTTTTTGGGCAGCTCACTATCGATGCCGCATACTTCTTTCAGGCGAATAGGATCAGTAAATGGAATACCCGTGACGCCGCCACCAAACCGCCCGGGATTGATGCCGAATATGAATGTGCGCGGTTGCTGATCGTTGTAAAATTTATTGTAAAAGGCTGTTGCCAGTTGCCAGGAAACCGCATCGGCAAATGGGTTCATAATATGCACTCCGGCCGGCAATTTCAGCTTTGGGGACAGATTTTTGTAAAATTGCAGGATTGCAAGCGATTGCGTAAGATTTGGAATGGCAGTATTCATTACAGCTTATTTGGTATTTTGGCAGTACTAAATTTTACATAAAAATAAGCTATGAACCGAAGAACATTTGTCAAAAATACCGGACTGGCTACAGCCGGTTTTGCTTTGTTACCAACTGCCAAAACATTCGCTGCGGCAGACCCCGTTGTTAAACTGGGGTTTATTGGCGTAGGCTTGCGCGGACAGGGCCATGTGGACAATGCGCTTCGGCGTAAAGATGTAAATATTGTTGCCATCTGTGATATAGACGATCGCATGCTTGACCGCACCGGCGAACTCTTTAAGAAGGCAGGCAAACCCATGCCCAAAGTCTTTAAAGGCGATGTGAATGCATGGAAAAAGATGCTGGAATTAAAAGAGCTCGACGCCGTGATCATTGCTACCCCCTGGGAATGGCATACGCCTATGATCATTGGTTGCCTGGAAGCAGGTATTAAATATGTAGGTACCGAAGTAATGCTTGGCATCACTTTGCAGGATCATTGGGATGTGGTAAAAGCGGCAGAACACCACAAGGCCCACGTTATGATGCTGGAGAACGTATGTTATCGCCGCGATGTAATGGCGGTATTGAATATGGTACGGCAGGGCATGTTTGGTGAACTCATACATCTGCAAGGAGGTTACCAGCACGATCTTCGCCATGTTAAACTCAATAACGGGCGGGATAACCATAGTGGCGGTGCAGAGTTTGGCGAGAAAGGCTTTTCAGAAGCCCGTTGGAGAACAGACCACTCCGTACATCGTAACGGTGATTTGTATCCTACCCATGGCATTGGGCCTGTAGCAGAAATGATCAATATTAATTACGGTAACCGTTTTATATCCCTTTCTTCCTTTGCCAGTAAATCGCGCGGTCTGCATGATTACATTGTAAAGAAGGGCGGCGAACAACATCCGAATGCAAAAGTTGAATTCAAACTGGGTGATGTAGTGACTACCATGATCCGTTGCGCCAATGGCGAAACAGTTTTGTTACAACACGACACCAATTTGCCTCGCCCCTACTCACTCGGCTTTCGGGTACAGGGCACCAAAGGTCTCTGGATGGATGTGAATCACTCCCTCTATATCGAAGGCGTAAGCAAAACCAACGACGACTGGGAAAACGCCAAAGCTTACCTCGATCAATACGATCATCCTTTATGGAAACGTTGGGGAGCTGCTACCGAAGGTGCCGGCCATGGTGGTATGGACTTTTTTGTGTTGCATGCGTTTATTGAATCGATAAAACGTAAAACAGCTACGCCCATGGATGTATATGATGCAGCGGTATGGAGCGCTATTACACCGCTCAGCGAACGAAGTATAGAACTGGGTAATGAAACAGTTGAATTTCCCGATTTCACCAGCGGGCAATGGATGTACAGGAAGAGCGCGTTTGCGTTGACAGATGAATACTAAAAAATATTGAATATTAAATTAATGAATATTGAATGTTGAAGTAGAAACAACTTCAACATTTAATATTGGACATTCAATATTGGATATTTATTGTAGGAAGTATCTTATATCCTCATCCAGCCTCAGGAAAGGATACTTCCTTTGTAACTCCTGGGCCTTCTCAAGATGGGTTTTCAAAAAACGTTTATGTGCTTCGGTAGCCGGCTGAAAGGGTTTGTGTTTGCGCGCGATCACGATCTTTTTTATTTCCTCTGCCAGTTGCTGTGCTTTTTCATCAACAAAATGCCGCATGAATTTGTCGAGCACAAACTGTGTAGCCTGGTAGTTGGGATGCACCATATCTATATCATAAAAACGGTAATCGCGTAATACATCGATCACCAGCTCATAGGCGGGGAAATAATACAGCTTGTCGAACTTATTCACCAGGTGATGCACCACTTCTATCAACCGGGCTTTGCTACGGTTATTGTCAATAACACCATCGCGTATATGCCGTACCGGACTCACCGTAAAGATCACTTTCAACCCGGGATTGAACTGAAACAACTGGTGCAAACAGTTATCGAGCATGGTGGTTGTTTCTTCAATCGTGAGCAGGTGTTTGTTAAACCAGCCTGCTGGTGTGCGGTGGTTATTGGCGACAGCCCCACGCATAGCGCCCCGGCGGAAAGATGCAGGCACCTGATCAGTAAGCCGGTATGAGAAAGAAGTGCCAAGCGTTATGACAAGCCAGTTAGCCGTTTTCAAATAAGCATGCGCTTCCTGCTGCGATGCATTAATGCCACGCAAACAATCCTGCAGATCGGTTTTGGAAAAACGGCTGTGATGTTGCCAGCTTTGCCATACTTCATTGTAATAAAAAAGCTCTTCGCTTTGGAACTGTTTGTTTTGAATATAGGAAACCAGGCTGCTCACAACACTGGCCGGATCAAATAAAATACCATTGGGATTTTGCAGTACGCTGAATTTAAGCTCATCCAGCTTTTCACCGATATGCTCTGTAAAACACGATCCCATCAACATGATATTATCCTGGTAATTGATCGGCGTCGACAGGGTTGAAATATGAATCGGTATCTGGAGGTCCATAATCACGTTTATCTGGTTTAAGTATGATAAGATAAGGTCATTATTTTTCAGGGGGACCATGACTGTCAACGGGTCTCGGCAAAGCTGGGACTGGCAGCCATTATTTCATAATAGGTGTAGTAATAGTGAAGGGCGATTTCAGCCTGTATGCAGGAGATAACGTGGCGGGCACGCCAACGTATGCCCAGGGTGCATTTTCATAAGGTAAATATTTCGTTAGCTAAGTTAACACTTTTAGCCAGCGCTGTTCTATTTAACCCTTGCAAATCGTCATATTGTTCTAAATATGATATGAGCCATTCTGTATCAATGTTGCCTACCAGTTCGTCATTGGCCATAGGGCATCCGCCAATGCCTTTTAAAGCGCCGTCGAACCGGCGGCAGCCTGCCTGCCAGGCTGCTTCTATTTTAGCCAGCCGGTTGTGCGGACTGCTATGTAAATGCACGCCTATCTGGTGATGCGGCAGTTTGTTGATCACATAACCGGTGAGGTCAGCAACCTGTTCGGGTGTTGCCAGTCCAACCGTATCGGCTAATGAAATAATAGACACACCCAGGTCCGCGATCTTATTCACCCAATCAAAAACGATCTCCGGTGAATACTTGTCGCCGTAGGGATTACCAAAGCCCATGGAAATATAAATGACCAGCTGCTTGCGGCTTTGCTCACAAATACGTTGTATTTCCGCTACCCGTTGCAGGGATTGTTCAATGGTGCTATTGGTATTACGCAGTTGAAATGTTTCGCTCACCGAAAAGGGAAAACCCAGGTAAGCGATCTCTTCAAAAACAGCGGCTTCCTCAGCACCCCTCACATTAGCTATAATAGCCAATAATTTTGTTTTCGTTTTAATTGGTGAACTTTTCAACCCTTTCAACACCTCGGCGGTATCGGCCAGTTGCGGAATGGCTTTGGCGGAAACAAAACTCCCGAAATCAAGGGTATCGAACCCCACCTGCAACAAGGCATTCAGGTATTCGATCTTTTTTTCGGTTGGTATAAATACCGGCCAGCCCTGCATGGCATCGCGGGGGCATTCGATGAGGTGAATATTATTCGTAATCATTTCAACTCCGGTATTCATAGCCACAGTTTATGGTTTATAGTTTATGGTTTGTGGTTCTTTCATTCATGACGGATGATATATTCAGACTTCACGAATTTCAAGCTCTTCTGACCTCTTACTTCCGACCTCCGACTTCATTCATCACAAAAGTGCATTTTTTCTGGCATTAATCTTTTCCTTTATTATATTGAAAAAGCGACTGCGTTCTTTTTCACCCACCTCGCTGATCAATGTAGATTTTTTAATAATATTCTGAAAATGCTGGTAGGTATATTCACAGAACGAGGGATCTTTGGTGAGCATGAAATTGATCACCGAATGATTAATATACGCCACTTTTGAATCACCCAGTAATGCCAGGATGGTATTATCGCCCAAAATGAATTCATTCACATACATTTTGTAAGGTACATGCCGGTTGATACGATTTCCATCAGGACTGAATTTGCACCCCGCTTCCGCCTGCCGTTGAATATGATCCATTGTTCTTTCGAGGCATTCATATAAAATCACTATATCATCGCGCGATGTAAAAACACGGGTATCTTTATAATATTCAATTTGCCGTATCGTACTATTAATGCTTTCAATATTCCAAATCTCCTGCGAAGGCAACAGGCTGTATGCTTCCGCCAATTTTCGCCCCGTTTTTTGTACACTATCATTCATCTGTTCGGCTACCTTAAATTGTTTATTGGCAAATTCAGGATAGTTTAGAATACTGCGCATCCAGAAAAATGATTTAAAGGCAGCAAGCTCCGGAAAATTAAAATGATAAAAGATGGGGATGTCTTTATTCAGGTACAACATTTCTTTTTTGGGAAATGAATTCATGTACTCCACATTCTGCAATACACTGAACAGGTATTGTTCAAAATTAAACGAGCAAGGGTTTGCCGTTCTACCATTAAAAATAATGGCCTCTGTTTGAATATGTACAAACTGGTCGAGAGAGACTTTGTAATGGGTACATAACCTTTTTAATTCATCGAATGAAATAGGTTTCTCACCCCTGATACGACGGTAAGCACTATCGGTACTGATCTGGAGCAGATCGGCCACATTATCTACCATCGACATATGGGCAGGCAATGACGATTTAAGATGTTGAAAGAATAATATCTGAACATTAGTCGGTTCCATACCTGTTATTTTTAGTAATTATTACTACCGGGCAGGACTAAGTATGGGATAA
>DASUVL010000661.1:0-4109 GCA_036379015.1 Niastella sp. | reverse complement strand
GGGAAGAACTCTTTTTGGTAGATGCTATAATAGTTCCAGCCAGTGCTGCAACGATCAATCCTATCCAAAGAGAGTGAACCAACGTCCAGCAGATCGCTTTTATAGTTTGATCTGAAAGGCTGAATATATAGAACTGAGTTCCCATAATATTATTTTTTTTGATCAATCTTTTTAATCAATTCCTTTAGCTCCTCCATTTCTGTTTGCGATATTTTTTTGTCGTCCAGGAGTTGCATCATCAGGTTGCCGGCGGAACCATTGAACAGGTTATCAATGACTTTATCCAATAAGAATTTTTTGGTTTTCTTTTCCTCTACTGCGGCCCGGTATATATGTGTCATCTGGCTTTCATCTTTTTTCAGCAGGCCTTTTTCAATCATAATCTGCATCAATTTCAGTGTAGACATATAAATAACAGGCCGCTTCTCTTTGTTAATATAGTCGTTCACTATTCTGGCGCTTGAAGGCCCAAGTTGCCATAGTACCTGCAAGATCTCCAGCTCCGACTTTGTAGGTTCAACCGGTGTTTTTTTATCCTTCTTGTTTGATTTCATATTATGAATGTAAGAAAACTTTCTTAGACCTGTAAAAATGGGTGGCTGCACATTGCCCGTTAGAGCGATAATGTTTTCATGATCAGTCTGGCGGCATATGGATTGCGGTAGTTCTTTCCGATTTCAGCAAGCATATTTCCTAATTGCCGGTAATCAATGGGTTTCCCTTTTTGAGGGGGCGTTAGCGGTCTTTCGGTTGGCCCGTCGACGATAACGTTGGTTGCCCGCCATATTACATGTTCATGGGGCAGTGCCAATTGCAGTATCATACCCGGCAACCCGCAAAATGTTTCCGGGCCACCCGATACATGGATATCTTCTGTATAAAAGGCAACTACGTAGATAGAATCCATGATCAGCGCATTGGCCCGCCTGCAAGTGAACCCTGCCACCTCACGCATTTCACTGGTGATCTTCCACGAAATGTTCCGGATGCTGTCGTTCAACAAAAAATTTTCGCCAAAGATGGATTTCTGATTAACCATATGCCGGGCTGGCCAGTCGACATATACTGTATTATTTTGATAAACCATGGGAATATTCAACGGTGCGGTTCCACCTGCCGGCATCTGACTTGCAGGCACAAACAGGGTTTTATTGTCCCGGAAATACAAAGTACTTTTTAATACTTTAAACTGCGGCTGCTTTGCCTGGTACTCCTCTAAAAGCTGTCGCTCGTTGCCGATTATATTCTTTCCCAGTAGCTGGCCCTCTCTGATAAGCGCATAGGTATTCACCGATTTTTCAAATTCAATACGCCCGTTGCTTAGAAAGCGTGACTGTTGCGCCCGCAAATGACAGCCGGTAATGACAAACGCTAAAAAAAGATATATTTTTTTCATCAGCTTATTATTTAGAAGGCGGCTGACCGCCAAACTTGTTAAAGTCCCATATTACAGATAACAGGAAGTATCTCCTGATGCTGTTAATATTGCTTTGAATGATCTCATTAACCGTCACTGTTCTGTTGAAATTTATATTCCGGCTCA
Organism: Niastella sp.; assembly: GCA_036379015.1. Classification (GTDB taxonomy): domain Bacteria; phylum Bacteroidota; class Bacteroidia; order Chitinophagales; family Chitinophagaceae; genus Niastella. The sequence goes on along the minus strand of DASUVL010000661.1, from coordinate 2,566 downwards.
GGATATCATTTACGGAAAATGACAGCTTCAGGTTATCAGTTTTTAAAAATGTCTTATTTACAGACGCATTCCAGATCGTTTGATCCTGTGCGGCGAGTGACTGTGTTGCGGCTGTGTAGTTATAGCCAATGTCTGTTCCGAGTTGAAACTTGTGCGGCAGGAATACCGAACCCCATGCCGATGCATAAAAACCACGGGCATTGTTGTTATGCTGCGGTTGTAAAGAAAATTTATTGACTGCGTAATTAGGACCTACCACAACAGAAAAGTTGTATTTTTTATGAACAAACTTCTGTAGCTGAACACTGGCCCCGTAGGTATTGGCCGATAATCTGTTTAATTCGTTGTTAACATAGGTGTATCTGCGGCTTATGGTTGATATAAGTTCCAGTTCAATGCTGACATCAATAGGTTTTATTTTCAGGTTTACAGCCGAGGACATTGAAAGGTGGGAAGGTATTTTACTGCTCAGGTTAACAAACCGGGTTGTTGTTTTTCCGTTATCCGTAGTATATATGCTGTTTACTATTGCAGATGACGTAAAACGATAATCAGCTCTAAAATTGATAGCCCTGCCTGAAAATGGACTAGCGAAGCGGGAACGCAAACTCAGGCGATTGATAAAGGAAGGCTTCAACCCCGGATTACCCAATACTACATTTAATGGGTCGTTATTAACTCTAACAGGCTGTAACTGATCAATAGTCGGTTGCATGGTTCCCCCATCGTAATTCACCGAAATATTTTTTTGCTGGGAAGACCTGTACTGGTAACTGGCCTGGGGCAACCAGTTAACAAAGTTTCTTTGGAAAGCATTATCGGTAAAGAGGTTCACCTGCCTGAAACCAACAGATGCTGTTTTTGTACCGAAATAAAAAAGGTGTTTCTCCTTTTTATAGGTAAAGAAGACACCCGCCTGGTTCGCCAACTGATCGAAACGGTAATCGTTGCTGTAGGTCGTATCCAGCACATCATACTTTCCTGCAGCAGATTCATTGTATGTTCTGCGGTCGGAATAACTTCTGTTAACGCCCACCCCATAATTAACAACCAGGGAAAAAGATCTGGACAAAGGTTCTGACCAGGTGATATTACTACTCAGTACAGAACTCAGCAGGTCCGTTTTTCTATACTGATTGGTCGCCTGCGTGCTGTCTACCGCTCCCGACGGATCATAAAACACCAAAGTTGATTTCTGGTAGCCATCGGTTTTATTACGGGCATATACCTGTGCTACATTCCAGGACAAAGTACGTCCTGGCCTATGGAATCTCTTAGTGTACAGCCCACTGGCATTGAAAAGGGCTATCTCACTGTTAAAGTCCTGGCTTTGCTTATTAGTATTTAATATGATGCCGTCACGCATAGTAATTTGCTCGTAATTACTGGCAGCCTGCATATTTTTAATTGTTGCGTCGGTGGCGAGCTTAACACTTGAGAAAGAATCCAGGTTAACCTGGTACATGGCATCCATTTTTTGCCGGAAAGCGGACTGATCAAAATACCGGCTGGTATTGCCTGTGAGAACACCTGCAGGCAAACTCTGTTCGTTTAAAATTGTATTAACGCCTGTAACGTCAAGTGAACCGGCTTTATAGTTGACATTGATCGTCTCTTTGTTCTTATTCCACTTACTATCATAATGTAAGCCACCGGTGAGCGCTGCAGGCAGGCCGCGGCCATTAAAGGCACCGCTGAACCCGTCCATATCGTCGGTTGCCGCAGCCGGCACCACTACGGCATCTCCAATCTGTATCGCATTGGACGTGGTGCCTAATTTATTATTTTCAGTCATCCCCAGGTTAATTTTTCCCGTATTGGCGGCGGTTGCATAAGCCGCATACTTTGTACCTGGTTTAAATTTATTGTACAACGCTTGCGCCTGATAGAAACCAGCGTCTCCCACGCCAGCTTCCACTTTGCCAAACACGCCGGTATTCTTATCTGACTTTAATTTTACATTGAGGGTTTTTATTCTCACCCCGTCGTCGATGCCTGTAAAGGCTGCCTGATCACTCTTCTTATCATACAGTTGGATCTTATCAACCATATCGGAACGAAGATTCCTGGTTACAAGGGTAGGATCATCTCCAAAAAACTCCTCTCCATCTACCAATACTTTTGTCACGGCCTCCCCATTGGCTGTTATTCTACCATCTTTATCAACTTGTAATCCGGGCAGTTGCCTAACCAGGTCCTCCACCTTATCGTTTGGCTGGATCACATAGGCCCTGGCATCGTACTCAGTAGTATCACCTTTTATGCGAATAGCCCGCACCTGCCCTCTTACGATCACTTCCTGTAAAAGCTTCGATTTCAGTTGCAGGGGAACAGCACCAACATCATGTACAGCATGCAACTCGTCCAGTTTAAAAGACTCTGCGTAATCCGCATAATCGGGATAGGTAATAAGTAAGATAAAATTGCCTGCAAGAAGACCGTCGATCGAAAATGTGCCGTCGGTACGTGCGTACGTGAAATTGATTAATATGGAATCTTTTGCGCGTAATACGTATATGGTTGCTTGTGCCAGTTTATACCCGGATGCGGTATCGAGGGTACTACC
>DASUVL010000660.1:0-3581 GCA_036379015.1 Niastella sp. | reverse complement strand
AATCGTGCATAGCCCCGTCAAATAAAAGAATAATTATAATAAGGGCTGTAAAAAGCATTGACTTTGTAGCTTTATTAAAAAAACAGGTCGCCATCAGGAATATGACCAGGGTAACAAGCAGATAACAAGATGTAAACTTTGCTGTAAAAGGAAACGGTATAAGTCCAAAATTGGCGTTATTTTCATGCAAAACAAAATAGAGTACGATCAGAAATGGGTAGAGATAAATGGGGGAAAAGGATAGCTTTTGTAAAAATGGAGAATATTTTCTGCTAATAGTATTGTTCACAGTTGGTTTTATGGTGTATTTTGAATAAACGATATAATTTTTTTTGCCAAATTTAGCTTTTCCTTATTATAATCGATATGAAAACAGGCATTTTTGAAATGGAGCATTTTGAAGGGTCTTATCCGGTCATCCGGTTGTTTGATATGCCTGACAACCAACTGGTGATTTTTACCGATGCCGGTACCTATGAGCGGTTTGCCGATCTGTTTAAACAGAACATGAACCGGTTTCAATGGGAAATACTTGATAATACCGGCAGCAAATGGCGATTTTTCCGGCAATTATACAAGGCGGCGAAAAAGCATCAGCTTGATATTTTTTACCTGAATACCATCAGTAATAACCATGTGTTTTATGCCTGGGTGATCGGGTTATTACGCATTGCCCGTGTTGTAATAACGGTACATGATATAAACTGTATGTTTAAATCCCGCTTGTCGTTTAAGGCGCGGCCACTCATTCATCATATCGGGAAAAAAGCCCTGATAAAACGGGTACATGAATTTAATGTTGTATCAGACACCATGATGGATTATTTACGTGAAACCACCCGGGCGCAAAAACAGATCCATAACATCCCCGGAGCTGTTTTTGAGCGCGAGCAATTTTCGTTGACCATTGGCGGGTATATTCATCTGGTAGTACCGGGTACGCTCGATAAAAAGCGGCGTGATTATCAGCAGGTATTTGAATTGCTGAAAGCGGCGGAAGCGAGTCAATTGCGGTTACATATTACTTTGTTGGGCGGGTATAATGACGACTATGGTGAATCTATTGTTCAACAGGCGACTGCCCTGAAAACGGTGCATACGAAAATTATGGTATACGATACCGATCTGGTTCACCAGGATGAATTTGATGAACAGTTGGATTATGCCCACTTTATTTTCATTCCTTCCGTTATCAATACGGCCATTTGTTTTGATATTCCCGAAACGTATGGCCTTACCAAATCGTCGGGCAATATGTTCGATGTGATCAAACACGCCCGGCCTTTTATTGCCCCGCAACAGTTGCGTATTCCGCCTATGCTGGAGAGTAGTTGTTTCCGGTATACTTCCATCGATCACCTGGCCGTTTTATTACACGGTCTTTTTCAAAATAAAGGTGATTACCAGAACTGGCAGCAAAAAGCCCTGGTCAATTCAAAAGAATATACAATTGCCAAAGTGCGTGCAAGAAATCCTACGCTTTTTGCAGTGAATTGATGGCGGAATGTTGCAGAAAGGTTGTATATACCTCTTCCACCGAAATTGAATCAATAACCGCTTGAGAGAAATTGGTCTTGTAGTATGCCTGGTTTAATAGCGGACTGATAATTTTCCGCAAGGTACCGTAATCATAAATTTCGGCCGGACTGGTACAGTTAAAAATAGCAATGGATGGTATATGGTAGGCCATGGCCACATGCATGGCCAGGGTATCGCCGGAAATCAAAAACCCACAGCCGGCAATATCATCTAAATATTCTGAAATGTTATTTCGCTGTTCCAGCAGCCTGCACGTATATCCCAGTTGTTGCAGTTTGTTTATCAGTGCCGGGTAGCCACTCCAGCCTTTATTGGGCCAGCGCGCTCCTACCCTTGTTTCAATGCCTATCAGGCGGTGATCGGGTCTTATTTGATTATTCCGGTAAATGCAATAAGGCTCCCCGTTAAAGGAAAGCCCGAACATATTCAGTAAAAGTTGCTGAAAAGTATGGGTGTTTTGTTTTTTGACCTCATTGGCTGCAACGGTGCCCAGGGCAGAAACCAGGCTCATATCGTACCACCCGGCTGCATCGCTGGTATAAACGAGCCGTTTGTTCTCTAAATAAATACCGGTTATTTTTTTGGTAGGTATCTTGCTGGCGAGCAACGCACAGGTGGCATCTTCTTCAAGGGAAATGGTGTGGTCAAATATTTCATGCTCCAGTGCAGCCTGCGCATGTTGCAGAGCTACCACCCGGTGCAGGTTGGGATGCCGGGTTGGTAAAATAGGTTCATACCTGCTATCGATTACCCAGGTAATGGAACCTTTCAAGGCATTTAATAAAACGGTTGTACGTACTACGTCACCGGCTGCCCCAGTTTTAATTAGCAGTATTTTTGTCATTATATGAACTCAAAAGTACACTTCCCGTTTTAAAAGTGCATACATATATGACAAAAAAAAATTTCAGGATAAACGCTTAATGCTGAGCGCCTAACGCGAAATACAAAATAGCGACAAGCTATTTGCACTGAACGATCTGCGTTTAGCGTTCCGCGTTCTGCGTTTAGCGTTGCACAGAAGCCAGCGATACATTGAGTTGGGTGAGTTCCTGCTGGGGAATATCTTCTTCCATTTTTCTGAAAACGATCTCATCTTCAAAATGGCTATGCTGATCAACCAGCTTAATGAAGGCTTTGTATAAATAAAAATCCTCATCGTGCCGGTTCAGCCGTTCAGCCAGCAAACGAATGGTATCGTGTTCCCTTTTTAATACATTAATGAAATTGTAACTGAATTGATGCTTCTGCAAAAAAGGAAATAATATCGCCTCTTCTGCATCCACATGCTTTTGCAGCTCATTTTTCCAGAATTGTACAATACGTTGCCGGACGGCTGTTTTATCGCTTTGCTGTTGGATGTCTCGCATTAATTCACGGCACTTTAGTCTGTCCTCTTTATGTTGCCATGATAATATTTGTAAAGCCTTTGTATGTTCCATAAAAACAATTCCTCCCGCTAACCGGAAACAATAATCACTCCATAACCCGATTATGGGGAAAAGTTGCGGCAGCTTTTAACAAGGAATTTGCAATAGAAGACAGGGGTCGGAAGTCGGAGGTCGGAGGTCGGAACTCTGAGGTCAGATGTCGGAAGTCTGAGGTCGGAAGTCTGAGGTCAGATGTCGGAAGTCTGAGGTCAGATGTCGGAAGAGTCTGTATTTTGTATTTCAGACTTCGTACTTCAGACTTCGTATTTCTGACTTCATACTTCCTGCTTCCGACTTCGTTTTTATTCCTATTTTAAACTATTAATGATCGTAATAAATTCAGCTGCATTCAGTGACGCACCACCAACCAGGCCGCCATCCACATCAGGACAGGAAAACAATTCTTTGGCATTATTGGCCTTTACACTGCCGCCGTAAAGGATAGAAATGGCATCGGCCGTGGCTGCACCGTATTGTTTAGCCAACACACTACGCAAATAGGCATGTATTTCCTGCGCCTGGTCAGAGGTAGCTGTTTTGCCGGTTCCAATGGCCCAGATGGGTTCATAGGCAATTACGATGCGTTTGATGTCTTTTTCTGATAAATGAAAA
>DASUVL010000659.1:0-2574 GCA_036379015.1 Niastella sp. | reverse complement strand
TTAATTTACTAATGGAAAAAAAAGGTCCTGGCGCTGTAGATGCCATTCAAAACCTCATTAAAAACGGAGGCACCCGTAAAGAAGTAAAAATGGTTGCCCAAACAAAATTACAGTCATTATGAAACCCTGTTTATTAATATTTCACTTGTTGTTTTGTATCAATCTGTCTGCACAACATTTTCAGATGAAACCTGAAAAAGATAACACGGTTAAGTTTATCAATCTTTCCGGACATGTCAGCATCGAGGGCACCGCGAAAAATGAGATCAGTATTGACTATTATCCGGATGAGCCCCAAAGCAAAGTAACATCAGGTAACACTGGCGTAGGGCTTGAATTTCAAAAACTTAATAATTCCTGTGTTTTTACCGGCCTGCTGCCCGAAGCAACAAAAGGTCGCTATGTAATACATGTTCCCGAAAAAATGCCGCTGAATTACCAATCGGATGCAGGCTATACGCAGCAGGTTGTTGTTGTAAACTGCAAAGGAGACATAGATATCAAAATGCCCAAAGACGTTAAATTGCAAGACGTTTCAGGAGGCATCGTGATACAATCGACGAGTGGCCAGGTTACTGTAAAGTCGACTGCTATTCATAAGCATAAGCCTGTGTCCATTATCACCGAAACTGGTTCAATTTATTTTGCCATTCCTGCCGATACCAATGCAGAACTCAAACTCGGTTCAACAATGGGAACCGTGCATGCTTCCCTTTATAGTAAGCAAGGAAAAACCAGGATGGATGGAAAACAATTCAATACAAAACTTGGCACGGGCGGCACGCAAATTCATATCCAGTCTTTAAGCGGGGATATTCACCTCGTACAATTCTAATCATTCATACTGCATTCATTCGTCCGGTGCAAAAAGCATCAGGGCCCTGCATGCCATTACTAAAACAAATGATCATGAAAATAATACAATTGATCTGTTTTCTTTTGATAGTTAACCACCTACAGGATTTAAACTGGCGACCCCTATCACTTACAATCACAACTCCATTCAGTTCCGAGGTCAATGACAGTAATTACTACCATTCCCCGTTTGGCCGGGGCAAAAACAATGCGCACTTGCTGCCCATCGCGGGTAGTGCCTTCCAGGGCATATTTGGGATCGGGTCGGCCGGCGGGCTCACTTTTGCGGTAATTAATGCGGCCTTCCTGCAGAATTTCCTGCACCTCGGCCTCATCGATATGGCGGCACCCCATGCGGCAGCGGGCGTGTTTGGTGTAAATGAGTTTGCCAGGGTGCCGGTCTATAACATCATTATCAGGTGCGGCATTATTCCGGCCGGGACCGGCATTAGGATTTTCGGTTTGGGCGTTTTCACTTGCGGAACTGTTATTCCCCGGCCTGGCAACATCCTGGCAGGCGGTTAAGAGGTAAGAAAATAAGAGGAACGCGGTTAGTATTCTTATCATATGGGAAGCAAGATAGCAAATGTGATAATGTGATAATTAGCCAATGTGCTAATTCCTCCATGGCTGACAGTTCCTAAAATAGCGTAGCTCATGCGAAGCTAGCAGTAATAGGTTTTCATTATCACGACTTGTCCCGACATGGTCGGGATCATCATATTATCGAATTAGCTAATTGGTATTGCCTGTATTGCATTAGCACATCAGCAAATTAGCACATTTTTCTAGTTATCTTTGCCGCCTCTATGGGCTCAAAAAAAACAGTGGCATTTCATACTTTGGGTTGTAAACTGAACTTTTCAGAAACGGCTACCCTTTCACGCATGCTTGAAAATGAAGGGTTTGAGAAGACAGCTTTTGAAAACGTGGCAGATGTGTACGTAATAAACACCTGTTCGGTAACCGATAATGCCGATAAGGAATGCCGCATGCTGGTACGCCGTATTCAACGCAAATCGCCCGAAAGCCTTGTGGTGATCACCGGTTGTTACGCCCAGCTGAAACCTAAAGAAATAGCCGCCATACCCGGTGTTGATATGGTATTGGGCGCTGCCGAAAAATTCAACCTGGCCCAGCATTTAAAAGAACTGACCAAAGGCGACACTGCCAAAATTTGCAGTTGCGATATTGAGGATGTGAACGGGTTCCATGCTTCATTTTCCGTTCACGAACGCACCCGTACCTTTTTGAAAGTACAGGATGGCTGTGATTATAACTGTTCTTTCTGCACCATTCCCATGGCACGGGGCAAAAGCCGAAGCGATCTGATAGCCAACGTAGTGGATAATGTAAAACAGGTGGCTGCCAACGGGGTGAAAGAGATTGTACTGACAGGGGTAAACCTGGGCGATTTTGGGGAGGGGAATGAAAACTTCTATGAACTGGCCTGTGCGCTCGACAAACTGGAAGGGATTGAACGGTACCGCATTTCTTCCATTGAACCCAATTTGCTTACCAATGCCATTATTGAAATGGTTGCCAACAGCAACACTTTCATGCCGCATTTTCATATTCCCCTGCAAAGCGGTAGCAACCGTATTCTGGGTTTAATGAGAAGACGCTATCGCCGCGAGCTGTATGCCGAACGCGTGAAACTGATCAAAACCCTTATGCCGCATGCTGCCATCGGCGTTGACGTTATTGTGGGTTTTCCCG
>DASUVL010000658.1:0-6987 GCA_036379015.1 Niastella sp. | reverse complement strand
CTCTAATTTCTATATTGATGGCTATACCGATAATAAAGGAAGCGCGGCCTTCAATAAGAAATTATCACTGGCAAGAGCGCAATCGGTAGCCAATGCCCTCATCGCTAATGGAGTGAATAAATCACGTATAAAAGTCCGTGGTTTTGGCAAGGACAATCCTATTTGCGATAATAAAACCGAAGAAGGCAGACAATGCAATAGACGGGTAGAAGTGGTGATCAGAAATATAAATCAAAAGGAAGAACAGCGAAGTATAAAAATTAAGCCATAACCTGGTGTATTAATAAAATCGGCAGTTATTCCGGATCGGCTCTCTTTTTGAATCGTCACCGGTTAATTATACGACCAACGCATTGGCCGAACAGCTAGGTTGTCATATATTATGTAGTTTAAAATATTGTGCTATGTTCAATAGCAAGGACATCGACGATTTGCTTGATATTAAAGAGATTTATCTGGAGCCTGCAGTAAGAGAATACAAGAGAGGACAGGAAATATTAAACCGGTTTCCCAACGCCCGCCTCATTGAAGTGCCGTCTCACTGGAATATTCCCGAATTACATGGATTTCATGGTTCTGTAGAACATTGGCTAAAAATAAAAAGGAATGTGCTCATCCTTGGTGTTAAAAAATCATTAACCTGTCGCCCGAATACGCGCAGTTCAAATTTTGTATCACCCAGTGAATCAAATGGCTGCACAATGTCGTGCGCATATTGTTATGTGCCACGCCGAAAGGGATATGCAAACCCGATTACCTTATTTGTGAATATAGAACAAATTATGGGCTATCTCGAACGCCATGCCAAACGATTGGGTATAAAAGCAGAACCAGATCATATCGATCCGGTACATTGGGTGTATGAAATTGGCGAAAACGGCGATTGCTCAGCAGATGCCGCTTTATGCGACAATGTAAAAGACCTGATGAACCTGTTCAAAAGAATTCCCAACGGCAAACTCACTTTTGCTACCAAATTTGTCAACCGCAATATGTTAAATTACGATCCCCAGGGTAAAACGCGTATCCGTTTTAGTTTAATGCCTCATGTTCTGAGCAAATTGGTAGATGTTCGTACTACTCCCATTAAAACACGCATTGAAGCCATTAACGATTTTACTGCAGCCGGTTACGAAGTAAACCTCAATTTTTCTCCGGTTATTTATTATGAAGGATGGGAAAAAGATTGGTGTGATTTATTTAACGAACTGAATGATGTTATGGACGATCATACCAAGCAACAGTTAATTTGTGAAATCATTTTCCTTACTCATAACGAACAATTGCACAACGTAAATATGGGATGGCATCCGAAAGGTGAAGAGTTGTTATGGCAACCAGAATTACAGGAAGTGAAGTACAGCCAAACAGGCGGACGCAATGTGCGATATAAAAAAAGTATCAAAGGTTTACTGGTAAAACAACTGGAAGACATGGTACATGAAAAATTACCTTATTGTAATATTCGCTATGCATTCTGATTCATAAGCATAAAAAAAAAGAAACCTGTCTGCCTCTGCTGCCACTCTGTCAGATACAGCCGCTAATGAAAGGCTATAGCTTTCTTATCCGTTTTGCTGATGATTTTCTGTTAGGGTTCACTAACAAGGAAGATGCAATGCGGGTAATGCAGGTATTACCTAAACGGTTAGGGAAATATGGCCTGACACTGCATCCTGAAAAGACCAGACTGATAGATTTGGAAACAGAAAAGGGAACGCCGGGTCAGGAAAAGAAAACGTTTGACAGCCTTAAAGTAAAAAAAGTACCCTGTGACATCTGCGACCCGAAAGATGAATAAATAAGCGTTGGCCGCGTACACCTTTATAAGCATACGCGGCCAGTGCCTGCAACGATCAAAATTTTAGCTCTTATCATTTTGGTCGTGACCACGTTGCTTTACCAGCTTATTGTAAATTCCAAATAACAGGAAGGGAGCAGCCCATTGGCCAATAAATAAACTCAGGTGTTTTTGACGGGCGATCTGCAGTGCCAACGAAATTGTCATGGCGCCTAACGATGCCCACAGGAACACATCGGATGGTATTTTGGAAGTTTGTTCTTCAATGTTCCTGGCAACTCTACCTTCTCTTTTTGATTGCGTATTGAATGTTGTTTCCATATATATTTATTTTAGGTTTTTCACCATGAATGGCTGTAAATCCTATGCCAAAGAATCTTTCTACTTTCGACAGGTAATATACACGGTTCCTGAGGCGCTAATTGAGCTATAGCTTCACTCAATAATTGTTGACACTGGTGCTGGCGCACCAGGTATTCTATTCCTGTATCATCAAATACGATGTCCTGATATCATAATTCTGCCTATGCTGTTTCCTCATATCCTATTTTCTTTATGTGGTCAAATATGCAATTGCGGGTCATAAAAATAGCTATCAACCGCTTTACTGGATAAGCCATTCAGAATGGCCTGGATGATAATGGCATTCATATGTAACAGGAGGAAGCGGGCGACAGACACTACTTCAATTATGCCACCATGGACCAGGTCCTCAATCCGTCCTGAACAGCTAACACTAATGTTGTGGAAAGCGGGTTTGAACTATGTACAAAAGCTTTCCCAAATGCATTTGATCAATTTATCAACCTGCAATGGAGCAGTAGACAGGCGGTGGCACGCTTATTTAAATAATTGAGAAACCAGCTCTATTGCTTCCTAACGGCCATTTCCCTCTACATAATTCTTTCATTTAAACCACATCCATTCATTACCGTTCCGTAATTGCATCCGATCCTGTATGTTCGAGGACAGATTTTTTTGCTCATATAAAAAACTTCAAAATGAAAAAGTGTACAAAAACCTTTGTTGCTGTAATTATATGCTGTAGCCTGGCTATTGCTACCCCTCTGTTGGCACAAAATGAAACCAACGCCAGAACTGCCCAAACCGCTGATAGGGATGACGATGACGACATAGGAAAATGGGGACTTTTAGGATTGCTTGGATTGATTGGGTTGGCAGGATTGCGAAGAAGGTATGATGACAACAGAACCAGGGCAAGCCGGAATCCATAATACCGACTAAAAGAATACAGGTGCTTAACGACCGCTTACCAACTCTACCGCTAAAGGAGTGAACTGGAAGGTTAATGCTGCGGTAGCGGGTACCGACCGGTTTGGAGTTGTCCCTGGCTCGTGACTGAGAGAGCGTCATGCCTGTTTAATTTGCTATTGTAACTGGCAGGAATGTAGCAGCGAGGGATCAATGGCAACCAGCGCCCTTTTCTGTAAATTGCACAACCGAAAAACAATTATTTAAAAATTGATTATCAATTTTTAAATAATTCTAATAATACCCAATCTCCCTGATAAATGTATTAAATACATATATTTACTTTGTGGCAAATGTGTGTATCCTATGCTTAAAGGTTTTTTTCACCTGTCATTGGTCCTATCATCTTGTTTTTCAACGAATTTTGTTTTTTCCCAGGCCGGGAAAGATGGCACAGAAACAATAACTGTCACAGGAATAGTTTTTAACCGATATGATGTACTATCAACAACTATTACGGCCGGAAGCAACACGGCTACTGTAACCAACATTGCCAACCTTGCCGGCGGCGCTGCAGGGGCAAATAATCCATACGCCACCAGCGCCCTATCGTATGGCGACCTCATCATGGTGATCAAAATGCAGGGCGCCTCGATAGATGCTACCAATACTTCTTCATATGGCAGCATAACTGCCTTCAATGGAGCTGGGACATATGAGTTGGCCACGGTGAGTGGTGTAACCGGGAATACCATTACCATTTGTAACACCTTTGCCAATGCTTTTACCGTCTCTGGAACGCAAAGAGTACAGATAGTGCGAATTCCTCGCTTAAACGATTTGACTATTAATTCCGGAGCAAGTCTTACTGCCAATGCCTGGAATGGTTCAACCGGCGGAATTGTTGCAGTTGAAGTGACCGGTAATACGGTTGTAAATGGCAGCATCATTGCAACGGGTTTGGGTTACAGGGGCGGGGCGTTGGATAATAACGCCAACAATCCAGGTGCATCAACGTACGTAAGTACTTCATCATTCGACGGTGCTGAAAAAGGAGAAAGTGTGGCGGGTTACCAAACAGATTATGATGGGCTTGGCGGCAGATTTAACAAGGGGGCTCCTGCAAATGGCGGGGGCGGCGGCAATGCCCATAATGGCGGTGGTGGCGGTGGAGCAAATGCCGGGGCCATTGCATCGTGGAATGGTAATGGCAACCCCGATAATTCAGGCGGGGCAGGTTGGACAAGCGCCTGGAACCTTGAAAGCGCCAGTTTTGCAACCAATACTTCTACCGGTGGCGGAAGGGGTGGATATACTTATGCTGCAAATAACCAGGATGCTACCACAACAGCACCCGGCAACACTGCCTGGGGGGGTGATAACAGGAAAAACAATGGTGGAATAGGCGGCAGACCGTTGACTTATTCTTCCAGTACCCTTTTTCTGGGCGGCGGTGGCGGCGCCGGAGACGCCAATAATAATTCGGGTGGCGCCGGTGGAAATGGCGGCGGAATTATTTATCTGCTGGTTACCGGTACGCTGAGTGGAACCGGCAGCATTACTGCAAATGGAAATAATGGAGCAAGTGCAAATAATACGTTTAACGACGCACCCGGTGGTGGTGGTGGCGGCGGGGCCATCGGACTAAATATTCAGGGAACCATTAGCGGCATAACGGTTTCGGCTAACGGCGGAACGGGCGGCTCCCAGGGAATTACTTCTGCTGAAAGTGAAGGACCCGGTGGTGGCGGTGGTGGAGGATATATTTCAGTGCCAGGTACGCCGGCAATTACAATGTCGGTGACTGGTGGCGCCAATGGTATTACCACATCTTCTTCACTTACCGAATTCACTCCAAATGGAGCAACCAGCGGAGGGGCTGGATCTTCGTTGACCAGCCAGGCTTATGTAGCAGCGCCAGCCGTAAGCTGTTCTGCCCTGCCATTGACTCTGATTTCTTTTTCTGCCACGCTTCAATCAAATAACAAAGTAAATGTATCGTGGTCTACAGCCGATGAGGAGAACGTAGATCATTTTGAAATAGAAGTAAGTAATAGCCAACAGCAATGGAAAACAGTCGTTTCAAAGCCAGCTCTCAACCAGCAAAGCGCCCATTATGAGGTATTGATCGATGCCTATAGCAGCGAGTTTTATATAAGAGTGAAAACAGTCGATGCCGATGGCAGCAACCAGTACAGCATCATAAAAACCATTTCGGTTCCAGGGCTTAAGCCGTTATTGACCGTTAACGGAAATGTGCTGACATTGGAACGGTTACCCGATAATGCCAGGCAGGTAAGCATCTATAATGCCAGTGGTCAGTTATATAAAACGCAATCTAAAAATCCTGTACGGAATGTGGAAACTATCAATATAAATGGATTGCCGCCTGGCGTATATTATTTGTTGTTAAATACCGATTCTGGCAAAAAACACTTCAAATTCATTAGAAGTTATTAACGCAAGCTAACTGATTACGTTACACTTTTGCCGTTGAGGGGCACTTCATTTTTGAGGGCAGCCTCTTTGCCGTGTTCCGGAGGCTCTTCTCTTTGGATAAATCCTTTGTTCAAAGGCGTGTTCATAGTATCTTTTTACTAAGTGTCTATGGTACGCTTTTTATGCACTTGGCTAAGTGTTTACATAACTACTTCTTTGCAGAAAATGTTTATATTAGTAATATTTCAAAAATGCAATGCCTAAATTAATAATGATGGACGTTATCTACATAATAAGTTCAAAACGGGTTAATGATTAAGCCAGCATATTTTTATGCGGGCCTTTTTTTGAAGCAATTATCTTATCTATTATATGGCATCAATTTTATGAAGACTATTGTTAATTCCATTTTGGTTATTGAGGACGATGAAGCCACAAACTTCCTAAATCAAGTTATCATCAACGAATGCAATTGTTTTAAAAACATCCACTTTTCATTTAATGCGCGGGATGCGTTGGATTACTTAACTTCTACAGGAGAATATAAGGACTACAATAACGTTCAGTTACCCGAGATTATCTTGCTAGATATCAATTTGCCAGGTATGGACGGATGGGAGTTCCTTGATCAGTATGGCAAATTAAATTTACGTGGTCTTAATAACACCATTGTAGCCGTGCTTACAATCTCTCCCAAAGAAGATAACTTACGTAACTTTAAGAAGTATGATTTTTTAAATGATTATTTGGAAAAGCCTTTGACATTTGAAAAGCTTAATCAAATAATAAGAATATATGTCGCTCAATGGAGCGCCTAAAACCATTTATATAGTATGCATGCTATAATAGTGAAGAATATTTTGCTTTTCGAAATAAATGAGCCATAAATTTTGCTGAAGGGTTTTCAATATATTGTTCTACCTCATTCATACGTCCACTAATATTTACACAGACTAAAAGTGTATGCTCCCAATTAACAGCTCTGAAATAAAAGCGCTTTTGATAAAGATCTATAACATCTATAACTATCGTTGGATGTTCTATTGTTTTTGCAATTCGTAAATGGAGATGATCTGTATTTACTAACTCGTAATCTTTGTCTAGTAGATATGATTCGAAAAACACAGGGTGTCCTGAAAAATCGAAAGCATGGCGCTTTTTTTTCATGCGGTAAGTTTAAAGGTAATAATTAGTTTACAAAAAGGGCATCTCCTAACGGAGATGCGTTACTAATCAATACCCCTAACCAAATTGAATGTAATGAAGTTTATTATATCTTAAATGTTAAAATGGGCTAAATTTCGTTTAGCAATCAAAATATTGCTATGTTCATTGTGATTGTTTTGTCTTCAAAAAAAAACGCTTCAAATTTAAAATTTTGAAGAGTTTTTTTTCCGTCGGATCAGCAATACCAACCATTAATATTTGATTCCAGATAAGAAAACAGAAAAATATCGCTTAAATAATGGATACAATGAATAGAACACTATTCAAAAATGAAAAGATGAAGCTTAAATGGATAATTACAATGTCTT
>DASUVL010000657.1:0-3826 GCA_036379015.1 Niastella sp. | reverse complement strand
GGGCAGTATACCGATTTCCTCAATGCTCTTACGCATGCACAGCAGGCACAACGGGTTGCTACCGATATCAGCGACTCCTCCGTAACCAACCGGTATGTAATGACCAATCGGCCAACACTTTTTGAGTACAATCATATTAAGTGCCCTGCCGCCATTTCAGTTACCGGACCTGTAATTTTCAGTTGCGGGGTACCTGAAAAAGCCTGCAACTATTTAGGTTGGGCCGATTATGCCAGTTATCTCGATTGGGCGGGGCTGCGGCCATTTTCTGAATTGGAATTTGAAAAATTATGTCGTGGATTTGACGCGCTTATAGATCAACAGCTTATATGGGGGCCTGCTTATACCGATTCAGCCGTGATAAAGAGTATAGATGTTATTGATGCCGATCTGCCAACCGAAACAAACATTTGGGCCGATCCTTTGATTAATACCTATAATAGGGGCAATGTTTCCGTTAATCAAATTGCAATGGGGGGCGAAAGATTAATGCGATGTGGTTTTCCCGGCAGCAAACCCATTAACCGGGCTTTATCGGGTGCAGCATATTTTGGTGTTATGGAAATGGCAGGTAATGCTGGTGAATTCGTGGTTATGGCCCTCAATGACGGCCTGTTATTTACCGGCGAAAACGGGAATGGTGATGTAACGGATATTCCTGCATCCTGGCCCGATATCACAGCTTCAGGTATCAGCACAAAAGGTGGAAATTATAAGACATTTGGTGTGGCCTGTATGATCTATCCGCGGATTGTCAATACTGGTACACAATTTATAAATAATACCAGGAATCCGGCCCAGGGCGGCCGCGGCGCACTTTCATTATAAAACAATGATCACCCAATGAAATTTTTATTCAATATTATTTTATATATCGGCATTACCTTTATAAATAACGATATCACAGCCCAGGTTGCCGTGTATACAGGCGGTAACGGCGATGGATATGCCCGTGCCCTGGAGCGGTCGGTTTATATAGGCGGTTCCGGTGACGGCTATGCCACGCAACAAGTTTCAGTGCCGCTACCCATTCATTTGCTCTCGTTTAAAGCAAGCCGTTTGAATGATAAAGCGGTGTTGGTTGAATGGACTGCTGAAACCGATGCCCTGCACGACCGGTTTGAACTGGAGCGTTCGTATAACGGGTTTAACTATACGGTCATTGAGGTGAAGAAAAACACCAACCCGGGCGTTGATGTGAAAGTGAGTTATACGGTAACAGATCAAAACGCTGTTGCGGCAGCACCTGCCTTACCAGGTAAAATAAATATTTATTACCGGTTACGCCCGGTTGATAAAGACGGCAGCTTTGTGTATTCACCGGTAGCACGTGTGGTTTTTGACCCCACCGGTGCAGCATTGATCAATAAAGTATACCCTAACCCTGGCAACGGCGTCGTGTATGTGGAAACGATCACCACGGCGCCGATTGCTTATACATTGTTCGACAGCCATGGAAAAACCGTAGCTATCGGTAGTTTTACCGGTAACACCACATTACAATTTAGCTATCTGGCAGCTGGCTCTTACTGGTTAAGAGCCGAAAGCAACGGCAAACAGGAAACTATGCGGGTTGATATTGTACGATAATGTGATGATGTGATAATTTGCTAATCCCGACTAAAACTAATCAACTAAAGCACAAATGAAAATTGCATTAATAATGAGGTTAAAGTCGCGACAATAAATATAGCGGCGTTGTTTTGTGCGCAGTTGCTGATTGCCGGAAGCCAGAGGTCGGTTCGCTTACTTTTTATTGAATGACCACATCTTTGATGACGTGCTCGCCGAGGATTTCATTCACCCGTTTAATAATATTGTCTTTCTGGTAAAGAAGTTCCTGTTTCAGCGGGGCCATGCTGGTGGTGATGTACAGGGTTTTTCCCTGGATCTGAATTTTATCGGTGTATCTGGCTACCGTTTTACCCATGATCTGCTCCCATACATCTTCAATTTGTAACGCCTGTATGGAACCTTTCAACCGGCTGTGGTTGAGAAAGTATTTTAAAGCATCTCCGAGTGAGTATTCTCCCATTACTTATTGTTTCTGCTGTGAAGATAAGAACTGTTGAGGAATTTGGAAGAAGAAGTAGGGCGTAGGGGGCAAGAAGTAGGAGGTAAGAAGTAGGAAGAGCTTGAATTTCGTACTTCATACCTCGTATTCTTTTATCACAAAGCAATCAATTGATACTTCATGCCCAAATTATTAAAGTGAAGTTTAATACGATCAGCATGCGTATCGGTAATAAATACCTGGCCGGCATTCTGCACACAAACATAATCGAGCAGGTTGTGCATGCGATCGGCATCCAGTTTTTCAAAAACATCATCCAGCAACAGCAGGGGAGGGAATTGTTTGGCCTGTTTCAGGGTTTCGAATTCTGCCAGCTTCATAGCAAACAGCAAACTTTTGCGTTGTCCCTGGGAAGCCAGGGCTTTAAATGGCTGTTCATTTAACTGGGTATTTATGTCGTCACGATGAACGCCACCGGTAGTGCGTTGCAGTACCACGTCTTTCTGACGGCATCGTTGTAACAGTTGCGGAAAAGACGTATTATGTAACTGGCTTTCGTAGGTTAAAGTTACCGGTTCTGAATGGCCGGCTATCTGGGTATAAAATTTTGCGACCATTGGGAGAAAGCCTAGCAGGAATTCATTTCTTTTCCGGTATACATACGCTCCGTAGCCAGCTAGTTGTTCGTCGTAAACATCCAATAGTTTATAGTCGGTGATCTTTTTCTCACCCATCGACTTTAAAAAGCCATTGCGTTGCTGCAATACTTTATTATAGTCCATCAGTTGTTGCAGGTACATGGCATCGAGCTGGCAAAGCAGGGCATCGAGCAGGCGGCGGCGTTCTTCACTGGCCCCGGTTATTATCTGTACATCATCGGGTGCAATAATTACGCAGGGTAGTTTTCCGATATGGATGGCGAGTTTTTCGTAGGGTTCGTCGTTCACCGAAAATTCCTTACGGCCTGTTTCGCGCAGGATGCACACCACTTTCAGTGGTTCTCCCTGCAGGGAAAAATGGCCTTCGATGCGGAAACCGGTGGAACCATGTAAAATATTCTGACTGTCGCTGCGGGTAAAATAGCTTTTGGTGAAGCAGCAGTAATAGATCGCATCCAGTAAATTGGTTTTTCCCACACCGTTTGAACCGCATATGCCTACGATCCGTTCTGTGAACGGATATTGTTGTAGTTGATAGTTCTTGAACTGGGTGAGTGATATGTTATTTAGTAATAGCAAATTCCTGGTTCCTGGTTGGCGGCGTTTAGCGTTTCCTGTTTTGCGTCGCAATATACCACACTATGTGTTGAATTTCACCTCACTCATTTCGATTTTCGGCTTACTGTTGATCAAGCAAAGGCCCATTGTTGATCTGTTTGGGCAACCTGTTGCGTGTTTATGGTCTATGTTGAACTGTTTTGATGTATTGTTACGTGTTTTACTCCCCATGTTGATCAGCAAAGACTCATTGTTGAACTGTTTTGATGGTTGTTACGTGTTTTAAGAGCTATGTTGGGTTGTTTTGATGGATTGTTGCGTGGTTTACTCCCTATGTTGATCTGCAAAGGCCCATTGTCGCTCTGTTTTGGCATATTGTTGCGTGTTTTATGGCCTATGTTGGGCTGTTTTGATGTATTGTTACGTGTTTTAAGACCTATGTTGGGCTGAAATCGGGAGTGTAATTTAAACTGTGTCAGGGTTGGCATTCCCCCGCTCTCCTGGCCCATGGGCCAGGAGAGCGGGGGAAAAATTTTTAAAAAATCGCCGGCACCCTCCCCTCGAAGATGATGCTTATCTGCTGTATTGTGAGACC
>DASUVL010000656.1:0-2344 GCA_036379015.1 Niastella sp. | reverse complement strand
TACACATTTTAGTAATAATTTGATGCGGGAACTAGAGGAAACCCGCCGCCAGCTTTACGAAGCCAGGGAAACTATCGAAGCAATTCGTACCGGTCAGGTAGATGCGCTGGTAGTACTTAATGGTTCTACCCATCAGTTATACACGTTGAAGTCGGCTGATCAGGCGTACCGGGTATTTATTGAAAAAATGACCGAAGGCGCCCTGACACTTAGCCGGGAAGGTATTATTCTATATGCCAACTCCCAATTCAGTGAAATGATCGGCTTGCCACTTTCAACCATCATTGGTTTGCCCTTTGAACAGTTCATTACTGAAAACTACCGGTCCTTTTACAAAACACTTTTCAAGACATCCTGGAGTGGAGATTGTAAAGGAGAAGTTGATATCTTTAATAAAGAATATCGCACCCCGGTGCAATTGTCATTAACCGTACTGGAACTCGCAGAGGGCACTTCATTAAGCATTATTATCACCGACCTAACACTACAAAAAACAACGCAAAGAAAATTAGAAGAGAACAACCGGCAGCTGGAGCACTTAAACCAAACGCTGGAAGCAAGTAACCACGATCTGCAGCAATTTGCATCGGTGGCTTCTCACGATCTGCAGGAACCATTGCGTAAGATCCAAATGTTTTCAAGGCTCTTAAAAAACAATATTGCAGGTAATTTAAGTAAAGATGAAATATTCTATTTAGAAAAGGTAATTGGTTCGGCCGACCGGATGAAAGCACTGATCATTGATATATTGAATTATTCAAGGCTTTCTGGCGAAAACGGCGACTTTTCACCCACCGATCTAAATTCGGTGCTGAAGGAGCTTATGGAAGATTTTGAATTGTTAATTGCAGATAAGAGTGCAAAGATCCTGAATCATGGCATACCTTTATTAGAAGTTAACCGGGGTCAAATGCGACAGGTGTTCCAAAACCTTGTTTCCAATGCGTTAAAGTTCTCAAAAGAAGGTGTGCCGCCTATTATCGAAATAAGGTCAAAACGGTTAGCCAGTAAAAGTTTCACCAGCAAGGAACAGGATACCGGGCCATTCTGTTTACTGACTATTACAGACAACGGAATTGGATTTGATGAAAAATATGCAACCATTATTTTTTCACTTTTTGAACGCCTTCATCCAAAAGATTCTTTTGAAGGAACTGGCATAGGATTGGCCATTACTAAAAAAATTATTGAAAAACACCATGGGCTTATACAGGTAAAAAGTACGATAGGTGTTGGAACACAATTTATGATCCTATTACCGATAAAACAGCAGCTGCATGGCCAGTCATCTTAAGTTACGTAAAAAAATACTACTGGCAGAAGATGACCCAGACGACCGGGGGTTCTTTTTTGAATTTCTGGAACACCGGTCTGATCTTTTAATACTTCCTCCTGTAGAGAACGGAGAGGAGGTTTTTGAATTCCTGGAAAAAGCGCAGGATGGCACATTTCCCGATCTTATAATTCTTGACCAGAATATGCCAAAATGCAACGGCTTACAGACCCTGGCCATTTTGAAAAACAATAGTCATTATGAAAATATTCCAGTGTTTGTTTATTCAACCTACACCGATGATTACCTGGTGCAGCGCAGCATGCAATTAGGCGCCCGGTCTGTGCTGGAAAAACCATATTCACCGGAAGGATACCAGAAAATGATAGATGATATTCTGAATCTGATTTAAAGGGATCGCCTGATGCGATCCTTTTTATTATAATAACCTATTACCTTTTACAATAAGAATGCCGGTTCCATACAG
The DNA here is from genome assembly GCA_036379015.1 of Niastella sp. Lineage (GTDB taxonomy): Bacteria > Bacteroidota > Bacteroidia > Chitinophagales > Chitinophagaceae > Niastella. The sequence goes on along the minus strand of DASUVL010000656.1, from coordinate 584 downwards.
GATCAATGCCATAAAAAGTAAAGGCAATGTGAGCGGCAGCCATTGTATGTTTGCGTTTACATTGAAATATACAGGAACATGCTTTCCCCATTTTTCATTTACCACCGCACTATCCCCGAATATTTTAGGATAGAAATAGTGCCGCAGTCTTTCGTGAAAAGCCACTGTACTATCCAGGTACTGTACATGCTGTTGCAAACCGGTATTTGCAATATAGGTAAACTGTAACTGGGTATGCATAACCGGAGACAGTAAACCAGCCTGGGCGCTAACCCTAACCCGCTGCAATAATTTTTCCTGCATAGCCTTGCTGTCTTTTCCAGCTTCATCATCTCCCAATTGTTGCATCGCATAAAACCACAGGTAGTTGAATGAGGGTTTGGTCCATACATAATTTTTGTACGTTGGATAATGGTTGAAAAATGCCTGTATGGTGCTGTCTTTATTTTTATCCCATTTGGTGTGATAGCCATCCCGTTGTTTCAAAAAAGTACTGTATGCTTCCGGCACTGCATATTTTGCTGTAATGTAATTATTTGCCAGCCCGGGTATCAGCAGGCAAAGCAATGCCCAAACGCTCAATA